>CAZSCD010000173.1:0-2830 GCA_964605345.1 uncultured Dehalococcoidia bacterium | reverse complement strand
CGATCCGGATTACGACGGCGGCATAACAGGCTGTTATAGAGCCGCCATCGCGACGGAGGCACTTGGTCTCGATGTGGAGGTTCATTACTATGGACCGGCAATGCGGCACCTAATGGCAGCCCTTGCAAGAAGTAACTATTACGAAATCAACCTTGTCCACCCTGTGGCCCCTAACCCGTGGCAGCTACCGGTTTACGCTGATGGATACTCAGATGAACTTGACTGTATTGGAAATGATGGTTGCGTTGATGTTCCAAAAGGTCCCGGATTAGGTGTTAAATATGATTGGGGCAGGATTCAAAAGAATAGCTTAGAAACATTAGTTGTGGACTGAAAAATTTTGGTTAATCTATCAATCACTCGCAATTTAATAATGTAGTTAATTATCTCTAACCAAGAGAAGTTATCAATAGATAAATATGCAAAATGCATCTTTTTTCCAAATGGTATTTTTTCAGCATAAAATTGCGATTCGATGAGAAATGATCCAATCTTCATCAAGATGCAAACCAAGACCCGGATATTTAGGTGCCGAAATCATCCCATTTGTTTGAATTGAAAGTTCATCGATGACACCCCATTGATGAATATATTCAGGTAGCCAATACTCATAGAACGTATTGTTGGAGACGGACAGGATGACATGAAGATTAGCCATATTCATAGCACTGTTACCACCCAATCCGATTTCGCATTGCTTACGAAAACCTTCCGTCATTGAACATAATTTTTTCAGCCCCGTAATACCAAATTTTCTTACTGACCCTCTTATCATTTTAAGATGTCCCTGTCTTAAATACTGTGCTGCTTCATGAAACAAAACGTTCATACTATCACTCATGTTGATTGGTGTATCTAAACTTTCAGCTAATTTTTTGATACTTCCAATTTGATGATAAGGTACCGGATCTTCAAACCAATAGAATTGGTTTGCATCAACAGCCCTTCCAACAAGGAGGGCTTCTTCATATGTATAACCATGGTTTCGGTCTAGCATTAATATCATATCTGATCCCACAGCAAGTCGGATTTGATCAACAGTTGTTATTGTGTCATGTACAGACATCGGTCCCGGATGAATTTTGTATGCAGTAAACCCTTCGTCTTGAAGTTTTATAGCTTCTTCAACAAATTTTTCCGGGCAAGCATGTCTTGGAGGAAAGGTGGCGTATATTGGTGTCTCTGTTTTGAATGTACCAAGCAATTTGTAAATAGGTAGGCCTACAACCTTTCCAGCTATATCCCAAAGTGCGATATCCAATGGAGCCGCTATCGGTTGTAATGGGAGATCATTACAACTCATATATTCTACTTGATGCCAAAGCCACTCCCAATCATATATACTGCGCCCCATCATAACTGGTTTAAGTTGATCTATAAGTGTCTTCATTGACAAAGTTGCATCTTGTGCTTGTTGTCCAATTAAACAATTCCCTTCAATGCCCTCGTCAGTGTATACACGTAGAACCCCTTGAATAGTCTTACCGCCTAGGTCTTCTCGGTGATCCTTTACAAGCAATGAGCTTGTTGATCTTTCTATGACGTCCAATTTAATGTCTTTAATTTTCATATTTGCCAGAGTTTTTTCCCACGAATGCAAGAACATAATAAAAGACTGGTTCTTAATTTTTCAATAATTATGGACAAAGTATTTTTCTGAAGGTGCATTAAGAAATATATGTTAATTATTAACATCAAAAATAGGCAGGTGAAAAATTAAAGTATAATTTTTCTTTTCATGAAAAGGCAGTGACTGATTAGTTTCCCCTTTTCTTCTGACATGTTTTCGAATAAATTTTGGCCGTGCTCTCAAAATGGCTATTGAAAGTTTTTTTAATTAGTACTGGGAAACAGGCTATATCAATCTACAACGTAAAAAAAGATTTCTCAAATACCTCACTTCAAGGGTCGGTAATCATAATAAAAGAGAGATCGCAATACCTTCAAACGTAAGTGCTTAAAATCATATCAAGATTTTTAGCAAGATGGTGTCGGAGCTTGAGGGGGAAGTAATTGACGATCTTTTAACTCTTCCCAGAATGCACATGGTATTGAGCAATTGAAGGATAGAATGTTTTGAGATAATTCAGCAGCAGACTTGACGCCAACAACCACACTCGCTACGGCCGGATGGAAGGATGGGAATTGAAGAGCAGCAGCGGCCAACGAAATCTTATACTTGCGACAAACGGAAACGAGTTTTCTTGTCCGCTCCAGTATCTCTAGCGGAGGATCTTTATAAGCATACTGAGCACCAGGAATTGGTCCAGTTGCCAGAATACCTGAGTTGAACGGAGCGGCGATCAAGACACTTATATGCTTCTCTAAACACAGCGGTAGCATTTCTTCGAGCGCACTTTGATCCAATAGCGTATACCGTGCTGCCAGCATGAAGCAGTCGAGATCGCAATGCTGCGCAAATCGCATACAGATCTCTGTATCGTTGATTCCAACACCAATGGCGCTTACTTTCCCAGCATCGCGCAGCTCTTTAAGGGCCGCGTAAGAACCATCAAGTGCCTCACTAAAACGTTCGTCAGTGTTTTTCCCGTGCCACCGTGGCGAAACATCGTGGATAAGCAGTATATTGATGCGTTCCAAGCCGATCCGATCCAAACTCGCCTCGACGGATTGCAAGACCCCCTGATGGGAGTAGTCAAAAATCGGCTCGACGGACGCCATTTCACTGTCGAGCGAGGGTGGCTGGGGTCTGAGGATACGGCCAACCTTGGTAGAGATCACGAAATCGTTACGTTTTCGTCCTGCCAGCGCTCTGCCCAGTCGCTGCTCTGAAAGTCCGAGCCCGTATAATGGTGCTGTATCAAAAAAA
>CAZSCD010000172.1:0-7717 GCA_964605345.1 uncultured Dehalococcoidia bacterium | reverse complement strand
AGAGTGAACACGTAATTCTTAGATAGTATGATGTGATGTCATATTTTCTATTGAATGTGCTATATGGAGTTCATAATAGGATAGACGTGTTCATCGTGTTCACTTTCAATAATTTCAATTAGATAGGCTTTCATGATTTAATGCTTCTCCTGTTCACTTCTTTAAGGTATCAAAACGTTCCTGAGTAATATTACCTAAATCAACTTGCAACATTTCCTCTGATATATGTACCAGCAGCAATTACTTGTTATTAATTTATTTAAATTGCATAGCAAAATATAAAATTAATATTCGTTTAAAAAATCTGACATTATTCTTTCTGATATAAATGGAATAATTATTTTATCTAAATAAATTAAAAATAATATTTTAAAATAAATTATAAATTTTTTAAAGTTTTATGATATTTTTGTTAAATATATTTTTTTATCGGAGTTAAAAATAAATTTAAATTGGAATAATAGTGCCAGAAGCATTTTTAATAACTTTGTTTTGTTTCACACCGGGAAATACTTCCTTTAACAGATTCAGCATATTCATTGTGGATCTCCTGTCAGCATCCTCATGTAAACAGCCTGGTGGACCAAGACTCGTTGGTAAAGAGAATCCATGTGGTGCTCTTGCATGATCATGAAAGTTCCAATCTACTCTAGCTTCATCCATTTCTTTGAAAAAACGAATTTTATTTTTTTCAGTTACTAATTCATCACTTGAACCATTTTCAATAAATACGACTGTTTGTGTATTATAGTTATTCTCACATGTTTTAAGAGTAGGAATTTCAATGCCAATATTTAAAGCATTTGGATCTTCTCCTGTTTGAAGAAGACCATGAAAAGAAACAACTCCACCAACATCCATACCACCTCTAACACATTCCAAAGCAGCCATACCACCAAAACAATAGCCAATTACTACTGGGGGAAAAGATTTGTCAACACAAGTTTGTTGTAATCCATTACTTATCCAAATCTCAAGTAATGTCCTTAATTTTTTGTGATCATGATCTAAAGAAACTAAAGCCTCAAAGCATTTTTTTTGAAATTTTTGTATTTTATTTATTTCTTTAGGCCACAATCTTTCATGTGGAAGAACCATATTACCATAAAGATCAATTGCCAAACCAACATAACCCAACCTAGCTAAATATTCTGCAACATTTTTTTCAAAATATTTTAGTCCCTGAAAATTATGAATTATTATTACTAATGGGCGAGGACATTGGTTAGTAGGTGTAACTAAATATCCAGTATAAATATTATTTAAAAAATTTATTATTATGTCTTTAAGTAGTATATATAAATCATATAACTTTTCTTATCTATAATATTAAATAATTTTTAAAAAATATTGAATTTTTTTATATAAAATAGATGGAAGGATTAAAAATAAATTATTTTTAGTTAATAATATAAATTAAGTTAGTCATTTATTTTGTAAATTTTGCAGGCATTTTTTACATAAAATTTTTTTTGATCATTTTTGGAAAAAGCTGAAAATGCATAATCAAGTGCTTCAATCCATTTGTCATAAGATGAAGCTTGTGACATCATAAACCAATCACTTCCATATATAACACGATCAATACCGAAACAATCAATTACATGATGTATGTAGGGAACTAAATCATCTTTTGTCCATAAATTGTGATCTGCCTCAGTTGTTATTCCTGATATTTTACAAAATACATTGGGATATGAAGATAGTTCTTTTATTTCAGTTTTCCAAGGTTCAATTATTTTATTTTTAATATTTGGTTTTCCTAAATGATCTAAAATAAAAATAACATCAGGGCATTTTTGTACCATTTTAATGGTATCACCTAATTGGTAATTATATACACAAATATCAAAGGGTAAATTATAAATTTTTAATAAATTTAAGCCATATAAAAATTCCTCTTTTAAAAAAAATTCTTTGTCTTCAATTTGCAGTAAACGTCTAACACCTTTCACTAATGAGTTATTAGAAAATGTTTTAAGAACAGATTTTGTTATTTTTTTATTCTCAAGTGGAATACCTGCAATAATACCTTTTATTATTGAGTTATTTTTAGAAATTTTAGTGATCCATTCCACTTCTGTAATATAATTAGGATGGTCTGGCCATAGTTCCATAAAAATAATTCCAGTTACATTTATATTTTTTGTGGCTAAGATATAATCACTCAAATGATGATTTTTGTATAAATTTGGTGCTTCATTTTTTAGATTACTATAATTCATTAATTTTATGTCCATAAGATGGACATGAGTATCAATTATCGAGAATTTTGGCATTTTATTAAAATTAAATATATTTTCATTAAAAACAAAGGATAATTAAATAGTCATATTTCTCTAAAATTAATTAATTTAATTCTGTATACTATAATTTTATATGATTTCAATTGGAACAGCTTTAGAAGAATAACCATTTATTTCTAAAAATGGTGTATTATGAATTGAATTGTAACAACAAATAAATGAAAATCTAGGTTTATTGCTTTTATTAACTGATGATTTGTGCAAAATATTTGAGTCAAATATAATCAAACTTGATGCAGGAACTTCACAATAAATTTTTTCAAAATTATTTTCAATAAACTGAATTCTTTCATTATTAACAACATTTTGACCGTCAATATTATGATGATCCAATCTTCCTAATTTATGGGTCCCTTTTAAAAATTGCAAACATCCATTAGTTTTATCCATATCTGTTAAAGAATAAAAACAGCTTAACAAATGTGAATTTAGACAATTGTAGTAATACCAGTAACTATAGTCTTGATGCCATTCCCATGCACCTCCTAATTTAGGTTCTTTAACAATAAATTTTGAGAGCCATAAATATACTTCAGACATAAGTAAATACTTAACAAATTTAACAATTTTTTCATTAGAAACAAAAAAATTTAAAATATCATTAGTTAAACTTTTTTGCATCCAAAATTTGCTTTTTAATTTATTTTTGTCAAGTTTAAATGTTAACTCATCATTTTCCACAATTTGATTTAAATAATTTCTTAATGAAATCAATTCGTTTTTTGTTAAAAAATTCTCAATTATCAAAAATCCATTTTCTTGAAATAATTTTTTATTATATTTTTTATTTGTAATATTTTTCATTATAAGCATAAAATAAAAATTATTTTTGATCAGAATAGATGTTAATTGGCAATTTATCAGTTATTCGAAGCAAATCTTTTTGTTTATTATTTAAATCTTTGATCCATGATTTTGGAAATTTTTCAAAATTATGATTTTGAAATAACATCCAATCACTAATTCTATAATGACTAAATAGTGCATGTCTATCATTATTTGAATTATTTTCACCACTTCCATGCCAACATTGTCCGTTAAATATTAATACACTTCCTGCATTTGCAATTAAACGTTGAACTAAATTAGGAGTTTTTCCTGGTATTAATTTGGATAATGCAATTTTGTGTGAACCTGGAACTATATATGTTGCCCCATTTTCAAGAGTAAAATCGTCTAATAACCATAAGGCATTCATCATAACTGGAGAACCAATTTTATGCAGCCTTTCAGGTATATCTGAGTGTAAATTTTGTTGTCCATCACCTGGTCTTACTATTCTTGCATTTAAACTTCCTAATATTAATTTATCACCCATAATTTTTTCAATGATATTTAGTACTTTTGGGTGATCTATGAATTTAAAATATTTTTTATTAATCGTAATTAAATTAGGAATAAGAACAGTTTTTGCATCTGGAAGTGTAGTAGAATATTTTCTAAATTTAGTTTTACCCTGATGCAAATTACCAAATTTTTCAATATATTCACAATTAAGTTTTCTTATTTCCTTTACTTCTTCATTGTTAAGTACATTTTTGATTATACAAAAACCATAAAGATCTAACTCAAAATATTTATCATAATTTTTCATCTTTACCCTTTCACAGATCCAAGCGTTAAACCATGTACAAATTGTTTTTGAAAGATAATAAAAATAAGAATGATTGGAATTGAAACTAATACTGAACCAGACATCATTGCTACCCAGAAATCTCCAGTTTCAAAATTTGAGGCAAAAGTAGCCAATCCAAGTGGCAATGTGAATTTATCTGGATTGTGAAGTACAATAAGTGGCCAAGAAAAACTAGTCCAAGTTGATAAAAATAATACTATTCCTAAAGCACCAAAAGCAGGTTTAGATAATGGAACAGCAATTTGCCAATATATTCTAAATCCTGATGCACCATCAACTTTTGCTGAGTCAATTATTTCATTTGGTATAGAAACCATGAATTGTCTCATTAAAAATATCCCAAAAGCATTAGCTGCCCAAGGCACAATAAGTGCCTTATAAGAATTAATCCAACCAAAGTTAATCATTATTATATATAATGGGACAAATAACGCTTCAAATGGAATCATAATCGAAGCTATTATGAAAACAAATAGTAATTTTTGATATCTAAATCTATATTTTGCAAAAGCAAATCCAGCAATCGAACATAAAAATAAACTGATAATAATTCTAACTAAAGTCACAAATACACTATTTAAATACCATTTTGTAAATCTAAAATCTTCAAAAAATAATTGAATATATCCTGTAAATACTAATTTATTTGGAATTATATTTGGTGGTAATGAAAATATTTGATCCACTGATTTAAAAGATGAACCAACCATGAATAAAAATGGATACAATGTAATAATTGCACCTATGACTAGTAAAATATATATAATAATTTTAAAAAACATTATATTTAATCTTCATCAAAGAGTCTAAACTTTTTTAATTGTAATAATACTATAAAAAAACTTATAAAAAATATAACCAATCCTATAGTTGAACCATAACCTAATTGTCTATAATCAAATCCAATACGATATAAATATAAAGCCAAACTTAATCCAGAATCTTCTGGGCCACCACTTAAACCAGTAGAAAATCTGTTCATTATAAAAGGCTCATCAAATATTCTGAATGAATCGGCTGTTACAATCACAGTAACAAAAAGTAATATAGGTCTCAATAAAGGCAGTGTTATATGAAAAAATGATTGAATTGAATTTGCTCCATCAACCAAACCTGCTTCATATATTTCTTTTGGGATATTTTGCAACCCAGCCAAGAAATAAATCATAATCAATCCTATCCATCTCCAAGCTATTAATCCTATGATTGCTGGTTTTACATATAATGGATCACCAAGCCAATCAATTTTATCAAATCCAAATAACATAATTAACCAATTAATTGTTCCATATCTATGATCATACAATGCTAAAAACACTAAAGAAATTACAACGGTAGATGTAGCTACTGGCAAAAAATAAATTGTTCTCCAAATTGTTTTAAGCTTCAACCAACGAAAATTTAAAATTACAGCAATCATTAATGAAAGTGGTATAACTAAAAATATTGATGCAATTGAAAACCAAAAATTATTAAATAAAGCCAAGTGAAAAGTATCATCAATTATAAGATTATTATAATTTTTCATTCCGACAAATTTCCACTTTGAACTACCTCTCCAATTTGTGAAACTAATAAATATTGAAAAAAAAACTGGGAACAATGTGAAGATTAAAAATAAAATATAAAATGGTGATATAAATATATATGGTTCTATTTTATTTTTTAAGAACATTTCTATGTTTTAATATTTAATTTACTTCTGTTTATTTTTTTTAGAAATAGAAAAATTAAAATTGAAATTTAAATATTATTAAATTTCATATTCTAAATTTTTGAATTACATAATAGATCAGCAGGATAAACAAATATCCCGCTGATCATTATTTTTAACCAAACATTCTTATTTTTTTTGCAGCTTTCTTTAGAGAGTCTTCTGCTTTAATTTTTCCATATACTGTATTAGATATTACATCTCTTGCTAAAATATCTGATGTTTGAGCTAAAGTGGGTCCGACATAAAAAGGAGCTGATTTCTTAATAATTTTACCATATACTTTAGATAATTTTTGCCCCATATAATTATGTACTTTATTTTTAACTCTTTCATCATTGTATGAATCTTTAACATTTGGATAATAATCCACTTCCATTAAACGTTTAACCTGACTTTCAGGATCCAAAAGAGCATATTTGAGAAATTCAAAGACTATTTCTTGATGCGGCCCTTTAATAACTGGGTAAATCCCACCTCCTCTTTGTGTTGTAGCCCAACCATTACGCTCAAATTTTGGAGCTGATGTTACCTTCCATTTTCCTTTCATATCACCTAATTTACCAGGAATATGGAAAGTTCCATACCATGTTGGCATGTATGCCCCTGCTATTTCATCATTTTTATATGCTTGGAAAGTTCCGGCTCCATAAAATTGATTTGTTAAATATGCTATTTTATGTACACTACCTAATTGATACATCAACTCCAGTGCTTTGATACTTCCATCACTATCTAATAAGGTGTTCCCTGATTCATCATATAAACCACCTCCAGCCATACAAGCCAATGGTTGAAAATGATTGTAACCACTTGTATCTATAGGTAATATATATATACCTTTATCCTTTTTTAGTTTTTTCCCCGCTTCAATTAAATCTTCCCATGTATCAAAATTTGGATTAATGTTAGCTTCATTAAAAATATCTTCTCTATAATAATAAACAGGTGATGCTAATATATCTGGAAATCCCCATATTTTTCCATCAACCATTGCAGGTCCCCAGTTGACTGCTGTTGGTACTAAGTCTTTAACTCTATCTGTTAAATCAACAAAATGTTCTTCATTAAATCCATCTATTAATGCAGCAGGCCAATTAAATGTAGAATTAAAATCTGTTGAATCTGCAATTTTTTCACCCACACTTAAAGAAGTAACAAGAGTTTTTTGTACATCAGGAGTTGGATCAGGCACATTTATTTCTAGATTTATGTTACTATGAATTGATTTAAATTCTTTAGCTCTATTCCTAAAATGTTTTATTTTTAATCTATCAGGACTAACAATAGTAATTTTTGGATTTGATCCAGCAAACAAACTACGGCTTGTAATAATACTTGCACTTAATAATGATGTATTTTTTATTAGTTTCCTTCTAGATATTGAATTATTTACATTTTTCATAACTTCCTTTCTTTTTATAAATAAAATTATAATGGATTATAAATATTTTATATACTAAATTTGTTTTATTTGTCAAGTTATTTAAATTCAATTTGTTTAATTCAGCAAATTCTTCAGTCTGCGCTAGTGCAACCTTTCTTCTGAATCTTTTTTACTGTTCAGTTCGAGCATGAACTGCTTTAGGATTTTCTCATCATGAGAACTCATCCTATCAAAGATACGATACACGATAGGGTTTTTAAAAGGACCCGAAGGGATGTCATTTAATCTTCTTTTTTTCCGGTATTGTTGGGATTGAAGAATAAAGAGATAACTTGTCCTCTGAAGCCGCTAAAAAATGACTTTATGATAATTATCTGGAATTGATGGAAAAGGTAGATAGTCTTGAAGATTCATTACATTATATTTATAATATCAACTTAAACAGTTTTTAAAAAATCAAAGTTATCCTTAGAAATTGTAGAATCATTTTTGTTCAATATTATTCATAAATTGATTAATGAGAATTAGTCTTATTAATGATCTTATTTTTAATGGGAAAAACTCATGTTAACAAATGCTGATAAATGGGGGATAAATGGAAGCAATAAAAAAATTTGAAAGACGTGTTTGGAGAAATAACAGACCTAAAATGACCTTCACTCTTCACCATGATA
>CAZSCD010000171.1:0-3176 GCA_964605345.1 uncultured Dehalococcoidia bacterium | reverse complement strand
TAGTTAGTCATATAGATAGCAGTACAACTTATACCTGAGACGTAGAGGATAGTTATCGTTAGAATCGCCATATGGTTTTGTTGCATAACATTATAATTATAAGTATAAACGATAAAATCCCCGCTCCAATCAACGTTGCTTCTGATACACTCAAATACTCGGCTAATATTCCAGACAACTATAGTCCTAAAGATGATCTCGTCACCTCGCCAATCCCTAGGGTTTGACTGATGGCGAGAGGTTTTACCGTTACTGTCTGGTATACCCCATGGGTTATTATTCATAGCTACCACCCTATGTTTTAGCGTTTCGGATAGCTATTTCAAGTCTTTTTCCCAATGCGTCCTCTGGGATCAGGATCTTTCTTTTGGAGTTCGAGGAGGGGCATTGCTTGAGCTCTGCTATATATATTAATAACCTATCGTGACAATTTGATTTAGATAAAAAGAACCATTATGCTAGGCATGTCACTGGGAGGTAATGATGAATAAGCTATTCATAGTTATAGGCATAACATTACTGCTTACCGTCTTGGCTTGTGAGACTAGAGAAGTGGTGGTATCAACACAAGAAGAGGTTGATGAATTTAATAGACTGACAGATGAAGAGGTGACTCCGATGCAAGTTATTGCAAAAATAGATTCACCTCCACCTCCGAGCGATTATGAGATTGAAGTGGTAAAGCCTCCTACACGTGTTCTTATTACTGCAGTTGATCAGGAGAAGACTGAAATTGTGCAACAACATATGGATGCAGGAACTGATCCAGATGAATATAGCCGTCCACTTGTATCCACTATGGTGACTCTTAAGAATCTTGGGGCTGAAGGTGCATATTCGTTACATTTGGCAGTACTGAAAGAAAACGAAGATATAGTCAGGATTCTTTTGGATAATGGAGGAACCGTAGATATCAGAGCTAAAAACGAAAATAAGCCTACGCCATTGCATTTGGCTGCATATTATTGCTTGGAAGATATGGTGTCCTTATTGATTGAATATGGGTCATCTGTTCACACATTAGATTCTGATAATACTAGTGCTTATGATTATGCTTTATTAGGTCAACAGGTGGGGATTGATATGATAGAAGAAAAAAGAGAACAAGAATCTGATCCGTCTAGATTAACTTCTTCTGCTTTTGGGTCTGATAAATATGTTGGGAAAGTACCGTTGGCAATAGGTGCCTTCATATCACCGCTGGTTCCTGGATGTATTGGTAAAACTGAAGAAGCTTACATAGAATCACAGGTTAGTATAACTGATAAGATGGATGGAGAAACTATGCTTCAAGCAGAAAAAAATTTGAATAACCTTTTGTCGATTCTGAAAGGAGATTAAAATTCAATGCAATTCATCTGCAATCAATGCGATGTGAGAATGCTCAGTCAAGGTGCACAAAACCCTGGCAAAGGATATATGGAAATTAAGTTTTTGTGCCCAACTTGCAAAAACATTTGTAAGTTTCTGGCTAATCCGGGTGAAGTTGGCCTGATAAAAGCTTTCAACAACTGGGAAAGAGGAGAGTCCTTCTTTAAAACAATTTACAACTTAGTCACTGAAAATTTATCTCATGAAATCGATCAAGTCATTCCCGAAAATAAATCAATGCAACCTGATATCTTTGAAGACTTAAATTGGCAATATGAAAAGTCGAATTGGATAGTAATACACCCTGGGTCATTTGTATTCAACACGCGGTTTAGAGGTGAATATAGCCACGATTACAACGAAGACATGAAACGAAAACTTAAAGCTAGAGAAATGACAATTGATAAAGGTTTTAATATAGGGAAATTCCCTGTCACTCAAATTCAATGGAGCCATGTTATGGAAGGGAAAGCATTAAACACTAAATTGAATCACAATGACCCAAAATCAAGAACCCCAATGGTAAATATTTCCTGGGATGATTGCCAAGAATTTATTAAAACATTGAATTCTTTTTCTGAAAACAATCAATTCCGGTTGCCAACAGAAATGGAATGGGTATACGCGTGTAAATCAGGTACCAAATCATCTTGGTCATTTGGTGAAAACCGTAATGACGTTCCGAAGTTCGCATGGTATATCGACAGCAACTCTTCTACTAACAATCAAACACCTACCGAGTTGGGGTTAAAACCACCTAATCCTTGGGGGATTTACGACATGCTTGGAAATGTATTTGAATGGTGTCAAGATTTATACAGTACAAAAAATTTCAACGATAAAATTAATCGGAAAGATTTATTGAACCCTGATATAAAAACAACAACTACAAGAATTGTAAGAGGTGGTTATTTCAGATATTTCCCTGGGTCAACTAGCTCCGATTCACGAAGTGCAAGATTATCTACAGATAGGCAACCGTCAATCGGGTTAAGACTTGTAAAAACATTGTAAGCAAAATTCTTTTTGATTACAGTAGTTCATTTTTCTTTTCGTAAATCTTTTAGATCTTGTTGACAATGTTTACATTCAGTTATTATACCCAATAACAAATAGTACGCATCGTGATCATTAACATGTTTTTTGCATTTTGGGCATATATTTTCCATTGAACGACCTTTTAATCGCAGTATAAGGTGGTGCCCAGAGATGGACTCTAATCCTCACTCCCGATAAAGAGAAGCGGATTTTAAGTCCGTAAGGTTAGTCCACTGCCGTCCGTATTAGTTCGTTTCCACCCCTATGCCACTAGTCTAACAGATATTTGTCACAAGATCGCAGATGACTACGGATGATGGCGAATGATAGAGTGCTTGTAGGGGCGATAGAAGCAAGTGGGAAAATACGGTGCATGATTTCAAGGTATGCAGGAATTCTTCCTAGCGTCTCCTGAAATACGGTGAGCAGAAGGTATTTGTGCAGTGGGCTACTTTCAGATCATAGTTAGTGCTCATTGTATAACTTATGAGTCCTAATCCATCAGCTCCTATTGTCACCGATGAGCGGTGCGCAACATTCCCACCGGTATCCAGAGTAGTTATGCTGACAGCAGTACAATTAGTGTTCGAACAGTGGGCTACTTTCATGACATCGTTAGTGTCATCGTAATAACTTATGAGTCCTAATCCATCAGCTCCTATTGTGACTGATGGGTACAAACCAACAATCCCAGTGGTATCCAGAGAAGTTATGGTAGTTGTTGCGGGTATGGCCCGATTGGAGGCATAACCTGGATCACCTTTAGG
>CAZSCD010000170.1:0-2754 GCA_964605345.1 uncultured Dehalococcoidia bacterium | reverse complement strand
ACCTTGCAACCACTCAAACAAATCATTATCAGCCGGCAACACTAAAGTCGTATTATTTGAAAGACTCTTAGAATATGTTTCAAGTTTACGTTGGAAACTATAGAACTCAGGATCTTGTTCAAGAGCTGCTGCAAAAAGTCTAGCCGCTTCAGCTTCGCCTTGTCCACGCAAAATCTGTGCGTCTCTTTCAGCTTCTGCGAGAATTATAGTTGCCTGTTTGTCTACATCAGCCCTTATTTCTGCATCAGCTTCAGCACCTTCAGCTCTCTCACGATCAGCCTTTCTCTTTCTCTCGGCCTGCATCCTAGCATAAACACTCTCAGCAATTTCGTCTGGGAAATCCGCCCTTTTAATCCTAACATCCACAACTTCAATTCCAAATTCCAGAAGTTTCGGGGCTGAAGCTTGCAATACGTTGTTCATAACTTTATCTCGTTCTTTAGTAATTATCTCGGCCTGGTTCTCACTTGCTACTTCTCTGCGCAATTCAGATGAGATAATATCTATCGCCCTGGAACGAGCTTGTTCTTCCGTTCTCATGGTTCTAAAGAAACGAAGTGGTTCAACTATTTTACCTCTTGCATAAACGTCAATAATTAATCTCTTTTTATCTTTTGTTAAGAGTGAATCTGGAGGAGCATCAAAAACCAAAAGACGTCTGTCAAAATATGTAACTGTTTCAATAAATGGAGTTTTTACGTGAAGGCCTGGTTCGATTAAACGCATGCCCTCTCTAGAAGGACGTACAGGTTGCCCAAAACGAGTAACAATAGCTAGTTCAGTTTCATTTACTTTGTAGAAAACCTGCGGGGCTATAATAGCCCCTCCAATAATCAATATAACTGTCAGTATTGCTGCAATTTTCATCTGTTCTACCTAGTTATTCTACTTTTTCAGAAGACATCAAATCGTTGGAATTAGTCAGCGGAAGAAATTGGAGTAGATTACCATCTCCAGTACCCACAACAAATATAGTGGTTTCAGGAAGAACCTTTTCAATGGCTTCCAGATATAACCTTTCTTTAGTGACATCTGGGGCTTTCTCATACTCTCCCAGGACCGCCAAGAATCGAGAAGCTTGTCCTACTGCTTTTGCAATTTGTTCTTGTTTGTAAGCTTCTGCAGCCTGTGTCAAAACAGCCGCGTTACCACGAGCTCTTGGCAAAATATCTTCCCGATAAGCATCAGCAAGGTTAATAATTCGAGCCTTATCTTCCTTAGCTCTAACCACATCATCAAAAGAATCCTTGACTTGCTCAGGTGCAAAAACATTTAACAATTTGACTTCACGTACATTAATTCCTGTTTCATAAAAATCCAGAAGCCCTTGTAGCAATAACTTCGTATCAGCCTGTACATCTTCTTTTTTATCAGTCAAAATATCATCTATGGGACGACTTCCAACTACCTGTCTAAGCGAAGTTTCTGCTGCATCTTTTATAGTAATCCCATCAGGATCCACAACTTTGAAAACATAATCTTCTACATCTTTTATATCGTACTGAACCAAAAGCTGAACATCCACAATATTAGGAGCTTCTCCAGGGTTGCCTGATTCGTCTGGGTCACCAGTTATCATCAGTGATTCAGATAAAATTGGAGTTGAGCCTCTCACACCAAGTTCTAACCTTCTAACCTCTTGAACATTAACTATTTCCTTGCTTCCAATAGGAGAAGGCCAAAACCAATGAAGTCCTGAACTTTGTATCGTATTAAATGCACCGAATCTACGTAATATCGCTTGTTCCGCAGGTTGAACAGTATAAAATCCGGATGCCATCCACAACAATAATACAACACCCAAAATCCCGAAAACTGCTAACGGCAACATACCTCCACCACCAATACCCATACGTTTCCCAAAATTCCGAAACCCTTCGAACAATTGGTCTATGTTAATCTCTGGATTATCTTGTTTATGCATATACTACAATCTCATTCATGATATTCTGAAACACAGCGCAAATAGTATCATAGTTACATCAGTAATAGAACACTTAAACACTAACATTATCCGTGCATAGATATTAGAATTCGATGAATCTCTTATAATAATTCTAATATATCACTTTCGAGTACGTCTAAACAGATTCAAAAAACGATCCTGATAATAATCGAATAATCCCCACCAAACTAACTCTCGTTTTAAGACTTCTGGATCTCCTCCATTTTCGACATCTTGAAATAGTTTTTCAACTTGATCAATCGCTGCCCTAGGGACTCCTCCATAATTGGGCTGTGGATCAAGTAAACCTGAACCACGTAAATCCTGGAAATTCTTAGCCGCTGAAGATGAAGTGAATTCGTAAATAAACTTAAGTAACGACACATCCCACAACTCATCAACACCCACAACCACAACTGCCATATTGTCATTTTTACGATCTAAATCTTGACTAATACGTCGAGCTGTATCAATTGGTGCTCCACTCACTATGTCCATTTTATGTGCCTCATTTTTATATTGATACAGTATACCCGGTGCATTATATCCATATTCTTGAGCCAAATGATGAAAATACTGGTACGCATCAGAAGTGAAACCACTCAAATTAATTGCGTAGTTTGGAGTCACAACAGTAGGACGTTCTGCAATTACACGCCCGGAACGAACAACGCCTTCTTCGTTAGAGGAATCTAAATCTCCGTATATGGGTTCTGTAACAACATAATAGGAAATATTGGTTAGCCCAAATGTGGTCAGATTTTGCGTAGGAAATCTAACTATCCAAGTTTTCTCCATAGCTTTAATCC
>CAZSCD010000169.1:0-3174 GCA_964605345.1 uncultured Dehalococcoidia bacterium | reverse complement strand
ACTGATCATATAAACAATTGCATCAACCCTCCATCAGTTTTTATATCTGCAAATGCCGTAGGCATATATGGAGACCGAGAAGCAGAAGTTCTTAAAGAAACAAGTTCGATAGGAAGTGGATTTCTAACCGACCTTTGCTCAGAATGGGAACAAGCGGCCCTAAAAGCCCAAAAAAGTGGCGCCCGAGTTTGTAGTCTTAGAATTGGTGTAGTGCTTGGTAGAGAAGGAGGAATATTGAAACGACTGGTCCCCTTGTTCGAAATGGGATTAGGCAATTACATAGGTAACGGTAATCAGAAAATGCCCTGGATTCACTTAATTGATGTGGTTCGAGCAATAGATTTCTGTTTATCAAACAAAAAAGTTGACGGCCCTATAAACCTTACATCTCCTTTTCCAATAACTAGCAAGGAGTTTTCTATCATATTAGCTTCAATAACACGCACTAAACTCATGTTTTCAATACCATCTTTTTTGTTGAAGATTCGTTTTGGAGAAGGTGAACGAGTACTTACAAACAGTTTGAACGTGATACCCAATAAACTAATCGAAGCTGGGTTCAAATTTGTGTATGAGTCATCCAATACAGCTCTAAAGGATGAAGTTGATCCAAATACAGTTACAATTCAGAAAGCAAATATCAACTCTGACACAAAAGAATCTGATGTGATTGTGAAACCGCCTGCACAATACGAATTACGAACATCCATACCTTTAAAATCTAACTCCGACCAAAGCTTTGCTTTTTTGTCGTCGCCCCTAAATCTTGGCCTAGCTACTCCTTCTTGGATGGAATTCAAAATACTAGAAATACCTCATAGGATTGATAAGGGATCTAGGATTAGATATCGGATAAGGCTTGGCCTCTTTAAAGTAACCTGGTTGACCGTAATTACAACGTGGAATCCTAACACTTCATTTATAGATTTTCAGGAAAAAGGGCCGTTTGCATTATGGTGGCATGAACACCAAATAACATCTTCAGGCATGGGGTCGTCCACAATGGAAGACAGGGTACTATACAGAGTACCATTTGGTATTATTGGTAAAATCTTACACGGTATATTTATAAAGAGAATGTTGGTTAGGATTTTTAGCTTTCGGAGACGTATGATACAACTAAGACTTGGATAGAATTTATCAACGTAAAAATCCAATAACAAAAATCCTACGGATGCATGGATATATTCTACTTACAAAACAAGTATGTTTGCTTTTTATCAAGAAACTATTTGAACAATCATCTCGATTTCTACACATACATTACCAGGTAGCGCAGCAACTCCTACAGCAGATCGAGTATGCCTACCTTTGTCTCCGAATAATTCTACAAATAAATCGGATGCCCCGTTAGCAACTGCAGGTTGCTTGGCAAATTCAGGAACGCAATTCACCATACACAACACCTTAACTATTCTTGCTATTCGATCAAGGTCACCAACTTCTGATTTCAGTGAACCCAATAAATTTACCGCTGTGACCTTAGCCGCCTCGTACCCCTCTTCTACACTGACTTCGTCTCCAAGTTTACCAGTGATTAAATTGCCATCTGAATCCTGTGAAACATGTCCAGACGTATAAACTAACCCTGTTGATGATACAGTAACTGTTGGCACATAGTTACCTCCAGGTGTAACGCTCGCAGGTAATGTGTATCCTAATTGGAGCATCTTGTTTTCGATTTCACTCATTTACTTCTCCTGTTTTCTATTTAATTAACATCTTCCAGTATTTATGATTTTGCACAGTAATCGAAGCAATCATTATGTAAACGCAAGGACTCTTGCAGGATTGTTAATAGTTATATCTTCGATGGCCTCTTCTGGCAAGCCTTTTAATCTCATTCTGGGAATGCAACGATCTAGAATATGTGCGTACCCATGCCCACCATATTTAACGAGTCTATGTTTGGTGCAAATATCATGTGATATAACAATATTTCTACCATAACCCTTATCAAAAAGAAGCTTAATGTAGTCAATTCTCTTAGCGTCATTGGGTAAATCGATGTCTGACATAGGATAGTACGAAGATTCTAGGCCAAATAAATCATATTCCATAAAGCATCCAGTACTAGCTAAATCTAACAATAACTCGATATCGAAAATAGTCCTGTCCAGATGCCCGACAATGACTTTATTCAAATTTGCATCAGCATTAGAAAGTATTTCTAGGATTTCGTTAGGTGCGTGTTCATTTCGTCCTGGGTGAATTAAAATAGCTGCGCCAGTATGTTTCTGTGCTGTGGCTGCAGATTTAAGAACTTTCTTTTCATTTGGAGTCAACGGCCACGAGCATCCTATTTCTCCAATAATACCTGCCTTAATTGAAGTGTTATCAACTCCTACAGTGATTTCATCTACAATCTGTTTAGTTATATCTAACTCAGTACGCAGACTAATATCTTTCGGATGGACTTTGTCCACGTAAAAGCCAGCCCCCATAACAATATTAAGCCCTGTAGCATCAGCAATACGCATTAGGGCTCGGGGATTACGACCTATACCATGCGTTGTTGCTTCAACGATGGTCTTCCCTCCAGCACGTCTGAAAAGTAATGCTTCATTAATTGCTGTCTCTTCATCAACCAATGTGAGGTTATGCAAATTACTGTAATAATCGTAATTTATCCATCCCAAATTTTGCAGAGAAATAGATTCATATGCGTGATCAGATATGGTATCAGTTCCAGTTAGAGGCCTAAGCATAAAGGTGAAGTCTATAATCAAATGTTCATGTGCTAATGTAGGCCCCAAGGTGTCTGGCGACACAACACCATTTACGGTCTGTACGAATCCTTTAACCTCGCTATGAGTAGAATCATTATGAGACACAAATATCCTCCAAAATTAGCTCAGAACAACAACGAGGCTAGCATCAAGTTTTATACGAAGTCAAGAGTGATGATCTACACAAGCATCATTATCTGCAAACAATAAGATTTTATTACTATTTGTTAGCGCCAAATTAAGCAATTCCGATTCGACTTAGTAATTTCATCAAAATTTCTACACTGGCGAAAGACTTTCAGCATTTCTGTCAAATGTGATATAACCAAACTACACATACTGTATGACTACGAAAATATTAGGAAGATATTCTTTTGGAACAAACATCTTTACCTGTGCACCAGAACAATCTCTGGAGCATTGATTTTGCCCTTACGTTGCTATC
>CAZSCD010000168.1:0-3813 GCA_964605345.1 uncultured Dehalococcoidia bacterium | reverse complement strand
TGCTACTAAGTTTGGATATGATTTGATTGAAACACCAGTATTTGAGGATACAGGCTTGTTTGTTAGAGGTATTGGCGAAGCTACCGATATTGTCGAAAAAGAGACATATACTTTTCAAGACAGAGGAGGAGACTCCCTAACGCTTCGTCCCGAAGGAACCGCTCCAGTGTGTAGGGCATATCTCGAACACGGCATGCACAATTTACCTCAGCCAGTGAGACTACATTACGTTTGTCCGGTATTTCGATACGAACGACCTCAGTCCGGCCGCTATAGACAACACCACCAGTTTGGAGTAGAGGTGTTTGGTGAAGACGATGCATCTATTGACGCTGAAGTTATTGAGCTTTCTTGGACATTATTACATGAGTTAGGAGTCAGGAAATTATCTTTGAGTATTAATAGTATTGGTGATCCAAAATGCAGGCCGGTATATGTCGATAACCTTAAGTCTTATTATAATGGTAATGAAAGTAAGCTTTGTGTAGATTGTAAAAGACGTCTTGATCGTAATCCTCTTAGATTGCTTGATTGCAAGGATGAAAGGTGTCAGGATTTGGTTATTAAAGCTCCTCGCAGTGTTGAATATCTGTGCAATTTTTGCGAACAACACTGGGTATGTTTGTTGGATTATCTGAAGGAATTACATTTGCCATATGAAATAGACCACAGATTGGTACGTGGATTTGATTATTATACTCGTACGGTGTTTGAAATAGTGCCTCCTACAGAAGGTAGACAGAGTGCTCTTGTTGGAGGAGGAAGATATGATGGTTTGATAGAAGAACTTGGAGGAAAACATGTTCCAGGTATTGGGTTTGGTATGGGTATCGAGCGTGTATTGGTTAATTTGAAACGACAAGACGTAACTGTTCCTTCATTGGGTACTATCAAAATTCTCGTGGCACATATGGGTGAGGATGCTAAACTCGAAGCTATACGGTTATGTGCTAGCTTACGTAGTGAAAATGTGATTACTGTTATGGGGCCTACAGGCAGAAATTTAAGAAGTCAGTTACGTTATGCTTCATCCATTGGAGCTTCACATGCCGTCATTGTAGGCGAGGACGAGATAAAGAAGGGTGTTTTCACAGTACGGAATCTCGTAAAAAGTGAGCAACTGGAAGTTTCATTGTCTGAATTGTCCGGAATGTTTTCGTAACGTTAGGTTACGCATAATTTTATTGAAAGCATTGAGGATTATATTGTGGTTATTTGGTTAGCTTGTGTACAATAGTTGTTGCCTTTGAGTTCTTTTTACTTGGCACATATTAGCTAGTAAGTGCAGGAATTTTGAAGGTTGCAGTTTAGTTATTTCAAATTAATTTGTTATATGTGGAATTGGGATTTGTGAAAGTCTATGATGAACAAACTAGACAGTGTAGAACGTAGATATGATGAAATAGAAAAACTTCTTTCTGATCCGGATGTTTTGTCTGATCACATAAGAGTGCAAAGTCTTGCAAAAGAACAAGCTGCGATGAAGAATTTGGTTTTGATATGCAAGAGATATCGTCATACCCAAAACGAACTTGTCGATGTGTCAGAAATTTTACGAAATGAGTCTGACCAGGAAATGGTCACTTTTGCTCGCCAAGAATTGAGTAGACTCGAAAAAGAGAAAATTCAACTCGAAGATGATTTGAAGATAGCATTGTTGCCCAATGACCCCAATGACGAAAAAAATGTGATCATGGAGATAAGGGCTGGAACAGGAGGAGATGAAGCTGGTTTATTTGTTGCTGATTTATTTAAAATGTATTCACGATACATCCAGTTGATGCGTTGGCGAATAGATATTATAGATACGAATCAATCTGGATTAGGATCCATGAAAGAGATTGTATTTCAAGTGAAAGGAGATCGAGCATATAGTCGTCTTAAACACGAGAGTGGAGTCCATAGAGTGCAGCGTATTCCAGTCACGGAATCTAGTGGCAGGATTCATACTTCTGCAGCTACCGTAGCAGTATTGCCAGAAGCCGAAGAAGTTGATGTTAATATAACTCAAGATGAACTACAAATCGACATTTTTCATGCTAGCGGACATGGCGGGCAAAATGTTCAGAAAGTTGCAACAGCAGTTCGTATAACTCACCTACCTACTGGAATCGTGGCCACGTGTCAGGATGAACGTTCTCAATTTAAGAACAAAGAGAAAGCAATGTCTGTTTTGAGGTCTCGGTTTTTATCTAGAGAAATGGAACGTCAAAACCAAGAGATTACCAAGGCACGACGGTCTCAAGTTGGTACAGGTGATAGATCAGAGAGAGTCAGAACGTATAATTTCCCTCAGAATCGTGTCACAGATCATAGAGTTGGAATAACTAGCCACAAACTGGAAGACGTACTCGAAGGTGACATAAACCAATTTATTGAAGCAATGAGCGAATTGGAACAGGCTAACAAGCTTGGTGAGATAGATTTGTGAGAGTAAGGGAATTCTTTTCACATTCTATAAAACAACTTACTGAACGTTGTGTCTTGGATCCAGGTATCGAAGCCGAAGTTATCATCCGGAATGTTTTAGGGTTGAGCCGCGCCGAACTTATCGTTATTTCTGATGAATTCCTTAGTTCAGACAATAAAGAACAGCTTTTTACTTTTCTTGATCGTCGTATGAAAGGTGAGCCATTGGCGTATATATTCAATCAAAGAGAATTTTATGGCCTAGACTTTGTAGTTACCCCGGAAGTTTTGATTCCTAGACAGGAAAGCGAATTGCTTGTTGATAAAGTTTTGGAACATGCAGATAGAGTTAAAAATAAACACCTAAAGATTATTGATGTTGGTACCGGGAGTGGTGTATTAGCCATTACTATTGCTAGATATTTACCTGATGCAATAATTTATGCTACAGACGTTAGCAGAAAGGCTTTATTTGTCGCAGATACTAATCGTTGTAAACATGGAGTCTCTGACAGGGTTTATTTGTGTCAAACCGATCTTTTACAAGCTATTAATGGACCTATTGACATAGTTGTGTCTAATCCTCCGTACCTGAATAATGAGGAAATGTTATTTCTTGCACCAGAACTCAAACATGAGCCTAGATGCGCGTTGGATGGGGGTATTGATGGCCTTTGGTTGACGCGTCGTTTATTTCAACAAGCCTCTGTGTGTTTAGAGTCAAGTGGATGTTTGGTGGTAGAAATATCCACGGAAAGATTACATCAGACTATGCAGATTGCTGAGGCAATCGATAAAGACGCGACGGTGTTGGTTGACAACGATTTGGCTGGGTCACCTAGAGTTATGACAGTCAAATTCAGTTAGCAAGTTGTGGAATGAGCAAAAGATATTTTTAATTAATGTTTACCCTAGTCCAAGTTGCAAATATTTACCTTCAGTTTTAACCGAAGGAGCGACTATGACTTCCGCTTTGTGCATTTCAGAAATTTTCGATGCACCTACCATACCCATGCACGATTTTAGTGCGCCTATTAGATTTTGAGTGCCGTCAGTTAGAGATGTAGGTCCGAAAAGAATTTGTTCAAGCGATCCTTTAGTGCCGACTTTGACACGAGTTCCTCTTGGTAATGCTGGATGTGGAGTGGCCATCCCCCAGTGGTATCCACCCCCAGGTGATTCTGTTGATTGTGCTAGAGGAGAACCAAGCATTACTGCGTCAGCTCCGCATGTAAAGGCCTTACAAAGATCTCCACCAGTCCGTATGCCACCATCTGTTATGATTGGAACGTATCTGCCGCTACGTTTGTAATATTCTTCTCTGGCTGAGGCACAATTCAAAGTAGATGTAACTTGTGGTACGCCAATACCAGTTACTTCACGTGTAGTGCAAGCGGCGCCTGG
>CAZSCD010000167.1:0-3535 GCA_964605345.1 uncultured Dehalococcoidia bacterium | reverse complement strand
GCTTAAAGCTGCCAGCCAACTAACCATCCCTTTTCATCTAACCATTGCAGGCGGAGAAGAAAAAACTAGCAGTGTTACACGCGGTGGATACCTAGAAGAACTAAAATTGCTTACAAATCAATTAAACCTGAATAGCAATGTAACGTTTACAGGAAAAAAAAATCCGGCAGAATTAAAAACCCTATATAAATCTGCAAATATTTTTGTTTACCCTTCATTATACGAAAATTTTGGACAACCGCTTATAGAAGCTGCCGCCCATGGTTTACCATTGATTTCAACTTCAGTAGGGATTGCAAAGGACATCATTATTGATGGCGAAACCGGTTATCATGTATCTGGAAAAATAGAAGAAAAAAAAGACAGAATTGAATCTTTAAGAGATCCCAATGTGAGGTTTGATATGGGACGAAAAATCCTTTTAGAAATCAAAAACAGATTTGACTGGTGAAAAATCATGGATCATTATATGAGTTTATATCTATCTTTATTATAAAAATCTCATGCCTGAATCTTTCGACTCCTATTCTAAAAATTATAACAAGTTGTTAGATGAGGCAATACGCCATACGGGTTACGATGCCGATGCTCTTATTTCTGCAAAACTCCATAAATTAAAAACCCTTTTTCCTAATCTGTCACAAAAATCATTTCAGCTATTGGACTTTGGGTGTGGAGTCGGAAATCTTTTTGGACATCTCAAAGAATTCTTCCCAAACACAGTTTACACAGGAGTCGATCTTTCCAAAGACTCTCTAGAGAAAGCTCGTTCGCGATTTCCAGCTAATACAAATTTCCAAGAGTATGATTCCCAGAAATGGGTAAATTTGCAATATGATCTGATATTCTCAGCAGGTGTTTTTCACCATATTCCACATACTGATCATACAAAGATTATCAATAAACTTTATTCATTATTAAATCCAGGGGGGAAACTAGTTATCTGGGAACATAACCCACTTAATCCAGTCACACAAAAAATTGTTAAAGATTGCCCATTTGATAAAGACGCAGTATTAATTCCCTCAAAAATCCTAAAGGAACAATTTAATGGGGTACCCTTATCAAATGTCCAGGTCATTTACACATCATTCTTTCCCAAGTTTTTATCTTTCCTAAACTTTTTAGATCCTTATCTGGGGTGGTTACCCTTTGGAGGGCAGTACTTGATAATAGGCCAAAAAGATTAATTCTTTTTTGCTTAAAAAGATAAAAACCCTTCCTCTATTTTTCTAGGATTGTAGGGAATAATAGCCTGAGTTTTATTTATTGTTCTATCTTTATCGCATAAAAGTCGCGGCACCTGATCCGAAAAAATAACATCCGGTTTCACTATTGATAAAAAAGCTATCCCCAACCGGACAAACCAAATAGGGAAAAACATCTTTTTTCTTTGAACCTTATGAATTCGGGCAAGTCGGTCGACCAATTCATTCATTGTCATTTTTTCTGGTCCGCATAAGTTTAAAGTTTCTTTTATAAATAAATTATCTTTAATAATTTCAACCATTATATTAATAATATCATCCACATAAACTGGGCTTAAAAAATAAGAACCATCACCGATAACAGGAATAACTGGAAACTTTTTTATCCAAGAAATTAATTTCCCAATTCCCTCTTCCATATTTGGGCCATAAATCTCCGAGGGTCTTAGGATTACCCAGTCCAAGGATGATCTTTTAACCTTCTCTTCGCCTCGAAGCTTACTCACTCCATATTCTCCACCTTTTTCAGAAGCTGCAGAAGAACTTACAAATATAAACCGCTTTACTTTATTTTTTTGGCAGGCTGCTAATAAATTTTCTGTACCTACGACATTTATATTAAAATAGGATTTGGAAGATGAGGAATGAGTCAAGGCCGCTAGATGAATCACCGTATCGATTCCAGCACAAGCGTTGTTTAAATTTTCGATATTTTGAAGATCACCTTTAAAAATTTCACAATGTTCATTTGAAACAGACGAATGATGTTCAAGAAGACGAATGGAGAATTTACCTATTTTTAACAATTCTGAAGCGAGGTTTTTTCCTAAGGTACTGGAGGCCCCCGTGATGAGAAGGTTCATTCCGACACCATACGGTTATTTTTTTGCAAGAAATTCTCTTATTCGATAAATAAACAGGTTAAACAAGAATTCAAGAATAGATAGAGGTTTTACAAATGAAGGACGCGAATCTAAACTATGAAAAACGGTTTCAATTTCTCCTATTTTTAAACTCAATCGTCTTGCCAAAATCATAATCTCTGCATCAATGAACCACCCATTAGATTCTAGGTTTATTTTTTCATTAAATGCTCGTGTCATGATTTTAGGTTTTGAATTCATATCCGAGGCTTTTATTCCTGGAAACATTATTTTAAATAAAATATTATAGACGGTAGAAATCAATTTTCTATAAGAGCCGTCATTTCTTTTAGACCGGCAGGTTTTTGCAAAATCCAATTTATTGTCTTTCATTAATTTGTAGACTCGGACAACATCTTCACTAGGCATTTGTCCATCTCCGTCTATAACTGCTAATGATTGTCCTGTAGCGGCTTGTAAACCAGCTTTCATATCCCAGCCCATCATTCCTTTTTTGATTTTAGCAACCACCTTAATTCTCGCTTCCCTCGATGCAATTTTGTTGATTACCTCGGGGGTCTGATCTCCTTTCCCTTCAAAATAATTTCCTACAAGAACGATTTCCCAGCGAAGGTTCTCCTTTTCCAAAGACTCGACAAGAGAATCTACGAAGTCTGTTATTGTTCCGGCGCTTCGATACGCTAGAACCACTACCGATATTTCAGGAACATCCATTTTTATAAAATTTTTAGCTAATATCAGGGATTTTTTAAGCCGATAAATCTAAATAGGCGATCATACCATAGGGCTACATATTATCTAACTGTATAATTCTGCTTCACTATGAATGAACCTATTCCGAACAAAGTTTTGATCCCGTCAAGACAGACTCTTGAGTATAATACTAAAAAAGGAATTTTAAACTACCTGAGAATATGGCTTCTTAAAGTGACATCCATCCGGTTTATTTTCAAGTCCCACCTTACCATTACCTTTCTCCTACTTTTTGCATTTTTGTTAATTTTCACAGGCTTGGATGATAGCGTTTTACAGGTTGATGAGGGAGGAGACACTTTGATTTCAACCACCATATTAAAGTATGGATTCCCAAAGCACTCAGATGGTTTGAATAAGACCATGCTATTTGCAGATATTTTGGATGGTGTTTTCATTTATAGAACATGGTTACCCTACTATTTACAGTCTATCTCATTATATTTTCTAGGAAATAATACTTTTGCAGCCCGACTTCCTTTTGCCATCGCGGGTCTTTTTTCTATATTTTTTCTGTATCATTTAGCAATTCGACTTACAGAAGAAAAATCTATAGCCGTTTTTTCAGCAACCTTGTTAACCACATGTGTTCCAGCTCTCCTTTTCTTCAGAACCTCCCGTTACGTTGCCATTCCTATTTTATTGACTCCTCTTATGCTTTTATTTTATTTCGGCATATTTGACAAGAAA
>CAZSCD010000166.1:0-7575 GCA_964605345.1 uncultured Dehalococcoidia bacterium | reverse complement strand
TTTATTAATTCTTTTATCCTTGGTTTTTATTTGATTTAATTCTATTCTATTTTATTCGCGCAGGATTCACATGTTAAGGTACAAAAAAAGGTGCAGGGCACCACTAATAATCGATGTCGGGTTGCCCTGGTCATCATCTTAAAACTAAGCTAATTGATCTAATACAGATCCACTAAGCAGGCGTGAATTGTAGTCTATATACCTAACCCAGTCAAGCGCTTTATCAGGCGTCTGTAAGCAATATAATAAACAAATCAATTCAGGTATCATGAAAGCTATTTCAAAGTCCACCAAACTAACATAAAATTAGAATATAATTAAACCAACTGTATTAATTTAATCTGGAATCAAACAAATGCATTCAAATAACCTAAATTTACTTAACGATGAACATATTTTATTCGAAGATGGCCCTTTGATTCTAACGAATCAAAGGGTCTTACCGAAGCCAGGCCATAAACCCATATCTGAAAACATGCATCCAATAAATCTAACTGAAATTTCTCACTTTAAAAAAACTAATGTAGGAGTAGTCAGTAGATTAAGGCTAGGTTTATCTTTGTTATTATTAGGTTTAATATTTGTTGCAATCGAATTTCTGGAACTGAATATACCTTCCTATATAGAATTATTCAACTTTATGGTTGGTATATCCGGAATTATTTGTGGTACATATTTTTCCCTGATGAATGTTATGCGAGAAAAACCGAAAACCAACATATTGTTCTTCGTTACAACAGGTAAAAATGTTTACGTCACATTCGACGAACACGATAACCCTAAAGCCCATGCACTAACTGAGAAATTTATTGAAGCAAAAAAACAACTTTCATAGATTTTTCCAGATAACTGTATCACTAAGACATTAAGTTCGGGTTATAGGGTTAACAGCTTCTCCTCGTAACCATGAGAGAACCACTCCAATTAATGTGACATATCCCATAATTAAGAATGTCTTATTCATTCCAGATACGAAAACTGGCGTGGCAGTTTCACTATCTATAGCAGATAAACCAATCAGGGTAGGCGGATAGCCATGAGAAACCATTGTAAGAGTAATAATAGTTGTAGCCATTACCACACCTGAAATAGTAGCAAAGGTTCTGGTGAGATTAAGAAATCCAGAAGCAATACCATAACTGTCATCATTCATTGAACTCATTATCGCACTAGAATTGGCAGCAGAAAACATTCCAGGGCCGAAACCCAACATCGCCATTCCAATAATTAGATATCCGGGAGACGTACTTACACTAAGATCTGCGAACATAAACATCCCAACAGAAGACACTACCATTCCTACAACTGAAGGAATTCGTGCGCCAATCTTGTCGGAAAGCCATCCACCTATTGGTCCAGATACAGCCAGTAATACTGAACTTGGGAGTATCATCAACCCCGCTTTACTGGCTGTATATCCAAGACCCTGGACTAAATAAAATGGCATAAGGAAAAACACTGATGAAATACCCAGAAATGATAATGCCCTAGCTGATATACCCATTGAAAAAACTCTCATGTGGAAGAATCTTAAGTCCAACATAGGATCATCAATTCGGTTTTCCCACCATAGAAACAACCCGAGTAATAGGCATCCCCCAGTAATTGCAATAACCACTAAAGGTGAATCCCATCCTAATCTATACCCATTAGTCATCCCTAAAAGAAAACTTATTAGAGATGCTGATGAAATACACGAACCTCCCCAATCAAACTTAATATTCTTCATGTAAGATTTTTCTTTTGTTCCTCCACGAAGAATCACTATTGCAATAAACATTGCAATAAAACTTGCTGGGATACTAGCGAAAAAAATGGATCTCCAACCCAACGTATTGACTAACACACCTCCAATAATTGGCCCACCCATAGCTCCAACACCAATTGTCGCCATATAGAACCCCAAAGCTTTTCCACGTTCACGTTCGGAGAATATATCGACCATAAAAGCGATGCCATTCGCTTGAATTCCAGCAGCACCTATACCTCGAATAATCTCACAAACCAAAAGAAGTGAGAATGTTTGAGCTATTCCAGCTATCAAAGTTGCAAATATGTATACCGCAAATCCGCCTACGTAGACTGATTTACGCCCAATCATGTCAGAAAGACGCCCCATAGGCATAAACATGGCACTGGTACTTAGAATAAAACCTAGCGTGAGCCATTGAACCGTCGGTATATCTACCGAAAAATAGTCAGATATCGCAGGCAATGCAATATTAACTCCGGTCTCAAACATGACCATCAACACCATACCCGTGGCAACAGTCATATAAGCTAACCACTTATAGTTAAACTCAGTAACAGTAAATCTGCCAATATTTTTAGTAATGCGTATACTCAAAAAGTTAACACCTTCTAAATAAATAACAAAACATATCGATTAATTAATTTGCCGTATACGTGCCAATTACCGTAAGTTCGAAATGAGCAGTAAATCTGGAAAGACCACGTAAAGTATACGAACCAATGATTTCTACACGAATTTGTCCGCAGAATCCTGCGGTTCATAACCTAATACTTTTTGGGTGTGAGATATATCTTTATAGCTCCATCTATTATCTGAGTCTACATAAAATATGTCGTACATAAGATTGTCCGGAGCTTCTATAGCTTTTTCGATAACTTGGACACAATCTCTATGGCCCATGTAGTTTGCATACTCCTGCATTTTCCTGCGTTCATCAACACGTGGGCGATCATCCGGCCAAAGAGTTCCAAGACGCAAGCATATAACTGAAATGCCATATGCATCTGAGTAGTGACGCCCCAACGCTTCTCCCCATACCTTAGTTGCACCATAAACTGACATAGGACGCATCATGTCATGTGTGATTTTTTCAAAATCTTTCGGGACTTTACCATAATCTCCTCTAGCAATAGCATCATATGGTGCAACATACTGAAATCCTCTGGAAACCATACAGCTACTTGCAAAAACTATACGTTTAACTCCTGCTAATCTAGCTGCTTCGTAGACATTATAGGTGCCCACAATGTTAGCATTGAGGAGTTTGTTCCAATCACCACCAGAAGAATCAGCGGATAGATGTACGACAATTTCCTTATTCAAAAAAACAGGCTTTATAGCTTCAAGATCAGATATATCCGCTTGGTGACACTCTACATCCTCAACAAAGCTACGATTCAAGGCACTTAAATCATATCTGTCCAAAGAATCTAAATGGCTACGCAGTAGCCCTCCAATCAAACCACTCATGCCTGTAACCAAAACCTTTTTCATTTACTCAAATCCATCATGGCTCATAAAATCAACACACTGTCTAAATCGAAATATACTTAGACATAAGTACAATTTAATTTTCCATTTTGTTTATCTTCAAAACACTCGATTGAACTACAAACAAGTAACCGATTTTACATACGGAAACCTTATCCACGTCCTATATATAATTGATCGACTGGCAACATTATAGCCTCAAGCATGTTTACATTATCGGGCAAGGTAGCCATCGTCAAAACAGCTTCTGCCACATTTTCGGGAGCCATCACAGGTTCTTTTTCTGAATCAAGTGAGTCTTTCGTTTGATCAAAATTGTGACGGATTTGAGTGTCGACATTACCTGGATGTAAACAACTAGCTATAACACCAAATGGTCTACCTTCTAAAGCTGTAGACTTCGTCAAACCAATTATGCCATGTTTACTGGCAGTATAAGCAGCTGAATTCATACGAGGAGTTTGAGCAGAAATGCTACCAATATTTATTATACGACCGAAGCGTTGAGGTTTCATAATTTTCATAGCCTCTCGAGTACACAAAAAACTCCCTGTAAGATTGACATTAATAACATTGCACCAAGCTTCTAAAGACAATGCATCAATTGAACCTCCAGAAAAAATTCCCGAATTGTTAACAAGTATATCCAATTGACCGAATTCTCTCATAGTATAGTCAAACATATTCACTACTTGATCTTCTATACATACGTCAGTCTGAACAATCGAAACCTTATTTGAATTCACACTTAATTCTTTAGCGGCATCTTCAAGGTTATTGTAATTTCTAGACGCGATAATAACCCTAGCTCCCTCATCAATAAAAGAACGTGCTATACCTTTTCCTATGCCGGTAGCACCTCCTGTAATTAATGCGACCTTACCACTGAGTTTACTCATATTATTAACCACTCCTCAATTCCACTGGATAATTTGATTTGATTGTATATCCTACACATACTGTTTACGAATTAAAACCTTGATATGTAAATATCTTGAAATCATTCAATGCATGCAGGTATACTTTCTAAACCAATAGTTTATTGGCGTTTGTTTCTAAATAATACTCATCGATAATGTATACGAGAAGGAGGTTACACAAGGGATGACATATATCATCGCTCAGCCATGTGTTGACGTTAAAGACGGTGCATGTGTAGATGTTTGCCCTGTCGACTGTATATACACAGAAGATGAAGATAATATGTACTACATCAACCCTGAAGAATGCATAGACTGCGCCGCTTGTGAACCAGTCTGTCCCGTAACCGCAATATTCGCGGAAGATGATGTACCAGAAGAATGGAATAGTTACACAGACCTAAACTATAGTTATTTTGGCCAAACCAGGGAATAATAACATCTCAAAATAATACTAATCCTTATTAAGAGTTAATTTTAGCAAGGTAGTATCACAGATCAAACTATACAGAAATCGGTCGGATTGAATTGAATAAAACGCTCCGACCGATTTCTGTATACATTCAGTAAATATTAGGAGAAGTTTTTAATTTATGGTAACCATCGAATCGACTCCTGAATTTGTATCTCAAACATACACAAAAATGGAGAAAACTCTTGGATTAGTACGTGACAAACTTAATAGATCATTAACTCTAGCGGATAAAATTTTGCTCGGCCATCTGGAAAACGTATCAACACAAAACTTGGAAATTGGCAAAAGCTATCTTTCGCTCAAACCAGATAGAGTTGCGCTTCAGGATGTACTAGGGCAAACTGTCATGCTCTCATTCATGCAAACACTGAAGTCAAAAACTGCAGTACCAACCACCGTACATTGCGACCATCTCATTCAGGCTAGAAGCGAAGGTAAAAGAGACCTAAAAGAATCTATTGAAGAAAACAGGGAAGTTTACGATTTTCTCCGAACAGCATCAGCTAAATTTGGCGTAGGGTTTTGGGGCCCAGGCGCAGGCATCATACATCAAGTAATGCTAGAACAATACGCATTCCCTGGCGCGTTAATAATTGGGACAGACTCACATACTCCAAATGCTGGAGGACTCGGAGCATGTGCTATAGGCGTAGGTGGAGCAGATGCAGTAGAAGTCATGGCAGGTCTTTCTTGGGAATTACTATATCCTCGCCACATAGGAGTGTATCTCACCGGAGAAATGGATGGATGGACAGCACCGAAAGACGTAATACTTTATATAGCAGGTCAACTAACAGTGTCCGGTGGTACCAACGCAATCATAGAATATTTCGGGCCTGGAGTTAGATCTATAAGCTGCACTGGTAAAGCAACGATAACCAATATGGGTGCAGAAATTGGAGCTACAACATCAATATTTGTTTATGATGAACGTATGGAGAAGTATTTACAAGCTACCAACAGGAATGCAATAGCTGAACTAGCCAACAAGAATCATCATTTGCTATCACCAGATGACGAAGTAGTAAATAATCCCGATCAATATTTCGATGAAATCATCGAATTAAATTTATCCAAACTGGAACCTCATGTTGTAGGACCTCATTCTCCTGATAGAGCACGACCAATATCTCAGTTAGCAAAAGAAGTTTCAGATAAATCAAATGGATTTGTAGATAAAATAGATACCGCCCTAATTGGAAGCTGTACTAATTCTTCATACGAAGATATGTCTAGAGCTGCAGACGTAGCCAATCAGGCAAACCTTCGTGGTGTTACCTCCACAACATCGCTGATGATAACTCCAGGCTCAGAACAAATTCGAGCTACCATAGAACGAGATGGACAAATGGAATCACTCGTAAATATCAATGGGAAAGTATTAGCAAATGCTTGTGGTCCATGTATAGGACAATGGAAACGTGAAAAAATGTTGGACGGAGTACCAAACACCATAATTACATCTTACAACCGGAATTTCCCGCGTCGTAACGATGGACGATCAGAAACAATGAATTTCATAGCTAGCCCAGAACTGATTACAGCTTTGTCGCTTGCAGGAAGTCTTTCCTTCAATCCCCTTACAGACGCTCTCACAGGAAAAAACGGTGAACCGTTCAAACTCAAACCTCCTGAAAGAGCATCAGACATACCCGAAAACGGATTTATCCAGGATACCTCATCATATATTGCCCCTCCTGACGATGGAAGCAAAATTGAAGTTACGGTCAGTCCAAACAGTAGTCGCCTTCAATTGTTGAAACCTTTCTCCGCTTGGGACCATAAAGACTACATTCAACTTCCAATACTCATCAAAGTAAAAGGTAAGTGTACTACTGACCACATATCTCCCGCAGGTCCATGGTTAAATCTCAGAGGACATTTAGACAAATTCAGTGACAATATGTTCATGGGTGCTGTTAACGCTTATACAGATGAATCAGGTAAAGGATTGAATATTCTCACAGGAGAAAAGAGTCAATCGATATCAAAAATTGCTAGATATTACAATGCTCAAGAATTGAGATGGATAGTAATAGGCGACCACAATTATGGAGAAGGCAGCAGTCGCGAACACGCAGCTCTTTCTCCCAGATTACTTGGTGGAGCAGCAATCATTGCAAGAAGCTTTGCACGTATCCACGAAACCAATCTCAAAAAACAAGGTCTCTTGCCTCTCACTTTCAGTGACCCAACAAAATATGATTCCATCCGCGAAAATGACCTAATTAGCCTGCAAGAACTAAACAAATTGAGTCCTGGTAGGCCAGTATTCTGCGAAATCCATCATTCAGATGGAACAACTGAATCCATAAAACTACAACATTCTTTTAGTGAATCTCAAATTGAATGGTTCAAAGCAGGTTCTGCGTTAAATATGTTACATAAATAACTCGTGATTTGAGACTCTTGTATAACATGGTAACAAAAGATCAGCTAGTATCACTTATAATGTGTTCAGAGTAGCTTTTGAAGTATTTAGCCAAAGAAGCGTTTCTATCTTCAGTTAGTTCAATATCCAATTCCAGAAGTTTAATTGCCTCGCGTCTAGCAAGATTTAAGATGTCATGATCAGTAATCCTAGCCATTTTAAAATCAGCTAACCCACTCTGTCTTGTACCCAGAAAATCTCCAGGGCCTCTAATCCTCAAATCTTCTTCAGCCAACTGAAATCCGTCATGTACATGTTCAACTATGCGAAGACGTTCAGAAGCTTCTTCACTAGGTGAATCTGCCAATAACAAACAATAACTTTGGTGTTTGCCTCTGCCAACTCTTCCTCGAAATTGGTGTAGTTGAGCCAAGCCAAATCTATCCGCTCCGTCTATTAGCATAACGGAAGCGTTAGGTATATCTATTCCTACTTCAACAACCGAAGTTGACACAAGTATATCCAATTCTCCTCGTTGGAAGGTTTTCATCACGGACTCTTTATC
>CAZSCD010000165.1:0-17884 GCA_964605345.1 uncultured Dehalococcoidia bacterium | reverse complement strand
GGATTCATCGCACTCAGGTAAGAGGTGGCACCGAAATTGTCAAATTAAAAGGAGAGGCTGCACTTGAACATAAAAGGCGTCGAAGTGTAGAATATACAGCAGTAGGACACGTGGTTTCAGTAGGACCAGAAATGGAAAGATTGAATCCCGGTGACCGTGTTCTTACTATGTGTAATCACAGTACTCATTGCCTCACAGGTAAAGCTTCGGATTCAGGTGATCCAGAGTCTGTTGAATATGTTACTTCTGAACAGGCCAAAGTATATCCTATAGATGTGGACATAACAGATGAACAAGCAGTTTTTGCTGGACCATTGGGAGGCGTCGCCCTACAAGGTGTTAGACGTGCTGAACTTCAAATTGGAGAGTCTGTGGCAGTTGTGGGCCAAGGTGTTGTTGGCCAAATGGTCACAGCGTACTGTAGGCTATCTGGTGCCTATCCAGTTATTGCAATTGATCTCGACGACAAACGTTTGGCTCTATCAAAAATCAGTGGTGCTACACATACCATTAATTCATCTAAACAAGATCCGGTAGAAGCAATTAGAAAATTAACAGGAAATGGAGCAGAAAGCGTGTTTTTTGTTACACGCGTTCCAGGACCTATTGTAGATTGCATTAATGCTGCAGCACACAGTGGCAAAGTTATCATTGTTGGATTAGCTCCAGGAGATGTACAAATAGAACTCGTCACGCCTATGCTTCGTGAATTAGATATAAGGGCCGTATACGATGGTGGTACAGATGAAGAACCTCATCCGTACATGCCATGGGTTCCCAGCCGAAACTACAACACAATCATGGGTATGATTGCCAGAAGAGATCTCAAGGTTGATCACCTCATCAGTCATGTCGCTAAACCTGAGAATGCGAATGAACTTTACCAACAGATGTTATCTGGGCCAACAGGATGGATGAGCGTGCTTTTTGATTGGAACGATTGAAAGGTTGATTCGAGGTATTTATGTCTTTAGAAATGAAAGTAAACAAAGTTGAACTAGACGACAAGTCTGTTTATATCGAGTGGAATGATGGCCACAAAAGTTTTTACCGTTGCATTCATTTACGTGTTAACTGTGGATGTGCAGAATGCGTTGAGGAATGGAGTAACAGGAAACTTCTAGACCCCATGTCGATACCAAGTGACCTCAAAGCTGAAGATTATCTAATGGTTGGTCAATATGCCATTCAATTTCTTTGGAGTGACGCGCATTTCACGGGTATATATACATTCGAGTCTTTAAGGGCTTTGTGTGAATGTACACAATGCAGGGACAATGAATAATATATTGCCAAAGGCAATTCTGTTTGATCTAGATGATACCATTCTAGTAACTAATGTCATGGCAGATCAGATATGGAAAGAAGTCTGTGAGTCTTTTGCAAAAAGACTCACACCAATTAACCATAACACTCTTTTGAATGCAATTCGAGAACAACGTGAATGGTATTGGAAGGATCCTCATAGACATCGCTTGGGACGTTTAAGGCTCAGCAACGCTAGATTAGATATTGTCTCGGGAGTTTTTAAACGGTTGGGGATACAAGATTTAGCATTAACACAAGAAATGGCAGATAGTCATCTAACGTTGTCGAACAATGCAATGCATCCTTCAAAAGGATCACTGGAAACTTTACAACGGCTCAAAGATAAAGACGTTCGTTTGTCATTGGTTACTAATGGAAGCCAGGAACATCAACGTTACAAAATAAATCGATTTGGACTCGAAGCATTTTTTGATTGTATACTTGTGGAAGGAGAATTTGGTATAGGAAAGCCGGACGAAAGAGTTTATAGGCATGCTCTTAAACAACTAGATTCACAACCTAAAGACGCTTGGATGGTTGGAGACAATCTCGAATGGGAAGTTATTGCTCCTCAGAAATTAGGGATTTCCGGAATATGGATAGATTTGTCTGGTAAGGGTTTACCACCATACTCTACGGCTAAGCCTGATCGTATCATAGAATCTCTGCCTGAACTTTTATCTTAGAAATCTAGGACATATTGATAATCACTATTAAAACCACTAGTCAACGAATTGATTCAACTTGAAATGATAACTACGGAAGGTGTGACGATGTATGGAACCATATTTAATTTGAAAGTTAAACAAGGACATGAAAAAGCTTTAGTAGAAGCAATGACAGGAGCCCCTCCTGAAGGAATGATATCTTGGTTTTTAATGCGTCCAGATGATCCAAATATTGACTTGATAGGAGTAGCCGTTTTTGAAAATAAGGAAGCTCATCTAAAAAATGCCAATAGCCCAGAACAGCACGAAATGTTTGTTAGCGTTATGAAGCACTTAACTTCTGAACCAACTTGGACAGATGGGGAATATATAGTAGGACAAATAGCCTAGGCTATATTCTATCCCTTATTAAATCTTTAGTTTAATTCTATATCTATCCCGCCAGTCCACCGCAGGGCAATATTAAATAGCCACGTACCTATGAGCACAACGGCAAAATAAATCACCACATATGATAAAGTGATTGCAACTGTTAACGTAGCTGCCATTGGGTCACCAGAAAACAAGGAGAACAAAATCCCTATACACAAAAATGGCATTGCTAGCAACCCTATTACAATCGACATAACTTTAGCAGAAGATAGAATTCCCACTCTGCGCAATATTTTCGTATCTTGACTTTTTGCAGGTGTAATGATGGATGTATCGTGACTTATTGATTGACCGCAGGAAGGACAGAAAGATGCTGAAACACTAAGATGTGTTCCGCAAGTAGTACACTGTGATCCATTTGACATTTATACATGTTCCTCAAGTTTCTGGTTCACAAACACACAGAACAAGACGGTCTTTATTATCGAATTGGCGACTAAGCCGGTTTAAATTTAGGCAAGGCAATAGTATCTGTTATGTCTTCGAATGTTACTTCTAGCGCCATGCCAATGTTTAGATTTTCTGGTAACGGATTCTCAATCCCAACAATATTAGTTGGCATACGTGGCCCTTCTTCTAGTTCTACTATAGCATTCACGTATGGAGTATCATCCCTGAAGGAAGGATCTGTTGGTCTATGGACAATTCCAAATGTGTAAAGACTTGCTTTCCCACTAGCCTTCATCCATGAGGTGTCTCTAGAAAAACAACACGGGGAAATATCTCTGGGATAAAAATATGCCTTTCCACAAGAGTTACATTTTCTTAACCAAAGTTCCCGTTGTTTTGCTTTTTCCCAATAAAAATCCGATTCTCCTTGCGGGCTAGGAACGGGCTTTGTGTATTCATTGCTCATAGGTTTCTCCTTGCCTATATGTCAAGAGATGTTAATCTACTGCTAGAATTGCTGTGCCTGTTGATGAAAGTGATCCTCCGGTACCATTTACCAAGCAAATCTTAGGATCATCTAGCTGTCGTTCTCCACATTCACCTCTAAGTTGCCTAACTGCTTCTAACACCAAAAATACCCCGTACATACCTGAATGTGTGTAGGAAAGACCTCCTCCAGACGTATTCATTGGGAATTCGCCTCCAGGTGCCGTGCGTTGATCTTTAACAAAATCAGGACCTTCGCCGGGACCACAGAAACCCAAACTTTCCAATGTTATAAGTACGGTATAAGTGAAAGAATCATATATCATGGCTAAATCTACGTCGTTATGTGTAAGACCTGCCCGGTTTAAGGCCATAGGTCCTGATTTCCTAGCATAAGTACGCGTCATATCAGTCATTTGGCTAATGATACCGTGGTCATGTCCTTCTGCTGCTCCAAGTATCCACACAGGCTTCTTCTTTAGACTACGAGCACGTTCTGCAGTTGTAACCACATATGCTCCACCAGCGTCTGTTACCAAACAACAGTCAAAGAGATGAAAGGGCCATGATATCCAACGTGATTCATGATAATCATCAAACGACATGGGATCTTTTATATATGCTTTAGGGTTCATGGTTGCCCATTTGCGTGTCGCAACTGCAATCTCTGCCAATCCCTGACGTGTTCGTTCTTCTCCATATTCATGCATGTATCTTCTACAAGCCATGGAGTATTCTAAGGGCGCACCAGAAATACCGTACGGAGATTCAAATTGTGGGTCAGGATCTGAAAGATTTAACTCAGGCCAATTACGAGCACTTCTCCCGGCTTCTCCATGGGTAATTAAGGCAACTTCACAATAACCAGCATTGATAGCTGCGACTGCGTGAGCAATGTGTATTACAAAAGATGAACCACCTACCGAAGTGCTGTCTGTATATCTTGGTTTAATTCCAAGATATTCAGCAGTAGTTAAAGTTGAATATCCAGCGGTTAAAACGCCGTCTACATCTTTAATAGACAATCCTGCGTCTTCCAATGCGTTATATGCGGCCTCTGCATGGTGTTGCAGAGATGATTTGTTTGGTATTTTACCGATTTCATCCGATTCAGCAACTCCAACAATCGCTGCTGTTTTAGATAGATTGGCCATAAGATTAGACCTCCAGGCTGATGTATCAAATTATGCTGTGTGTGAATTTATCTCAAAGACTCAACGAGGCGTTTGTCATTAAAGACATCAACTAGAATACACTGGGTACAGCCTTTCAATCAACTTAAATCATTAATTTGTGCCTAGAATCCTGAATTCTGATACACTAAGTAACATGAACCTAATTCAATTTGAGAAGCTTGTTTTTGATGCGCTCATGGACATACCAGACGACATACGTACTCGTTTAGAAAACGTTGACGTAGTTGTGGAAGAATATCCCACAACTGAACAACTCGCTGGTACTGGAATTGAAGAACCAGAATTCCTTCTTGGTCTTTATGAGGGAATACCTTTGGGAGACAGATATGATTATGGCATGGTGCTTCCAGATAAGATAACGCTTTTCATGAACTCCATAGTAGCTGTATCGCCTCACACCGAAGATATAGTCAAGGAAATCCAAAACACTGTGATGCATGAAGTGGCACATCATTTTGGCATAAATGATGAAAGGCTTGTAGAATTAGGTTTGTAGTGCTATAGAGCAGTCTATGGTAAAAATTAGTTTAACAAGTTTAGTTTTAATCAAACTTTTCCGTAAATGTAGAATTCCATTAGTGATAATTTATTGCGTCCCAAAAAGTTCTTCAACATCCCTTTCTTTCTGTATTTTAAGTTCGTCACCATCTTTAAATCCAAATTCTCTATAAGAATCTCGAGACCCGTATTCTCGTGTATTGAAAAGTACAGGCATTGGCAAAGCGTCTCCAAAAGCCAAGGCTTGTTGCTTAGAGCCTAAGCTTGCGAGAACAGAACGTAGATTTTTGCCGCCTCGTTGACCTGCTAAGACGGCTTCAATATCTTTATCGTTGCCCAAAGCGTATGTGACTTTTGTGGCAAGTTGACTCATTACCTCTTCATCAATTCCACTGGGCCTCTGATCGACTACCAACAAAGTTACGTTATATTTTCGCATTTCCCTAGCAATGGGGCCAAAACTGGTTTTGTCTGCCACATCCTTATTTAAAAACTTGTGTGCTTCTTCAATAGTGATAACCAAAGGTCTTGGGTTCTTCGCTTGGTCGCCCAAAGCTTGTTCTGTCATTTTTTCATATCGGTCACGTATACGCCTTGTCAGCAAGTTGGCGACTAGTATATACGCTGTCAAGTCACTGCCGTAACGCCCAATTTCCAATACTACATGCATCCCTTTGTTCAAATATTGCAAGATTTCCCCAACCGAATCGTGGCCTCCTTGGTGATCCATAAAATCGAAACGTTTAAGCCTAGAAAGGCGATTATGCAACGTAGATAAAGATGATGCGTGGACATTAATTTCTCCTGCGAATTCAACAACGTCTTTTCCTGACAATGCTAGAAATTTCTTCAACCAATTCTTTGAACCATAAGCTTCCTTAAGATTATATGCTGCGTTGGCAGCAACATCTGAATAGCCTAGAGTTTCTCGTAAAACTTCGACATCTACAGGTTCAATTTCATCATAGCCAATTCTAACTACGTAATCCGGATTTAGGCCGCGCCTTTTCGAACTTTGATCATCTAAAGAGAAAACGGCAACCTTGGAGGAAAATAGTTGTTTCAGGCCTTTTACATCTTGATTTGATTCGCTAGACCCTTTCCATCCATATTCGTTGTGCATGTCGAACACTAGATTGCTAGCTGCTTGACTTTGAAGAATCCCTACTAAAAGTAGACGCGTCAGGAAGGTTTTACCGGTTCCACTTCTTCCAAATACTCCGTTGCTACGTTTAACAAATTCTGCCATGTTAAGATTAAGCTTAGCCTCCATGTCCATAGGGTTGCCAATCCAAAAATGTTGTTGGTCTTCTTTACCAAATACTAGTTGAATATCTAGTTCCGAGGCTGTCGATACTCTAGAAAAATGAGAAGGCACTGTTTTTACAGTCTCAGGGCCATCCAATTGTGAAAAAGAATCATCACCCAGGGTTAGACTGGGTTCGACTGTGATAGTCCCATAAGTATTAGTGCCGGAAATTACTTCAGCGACGTATGGGTTTGATACATTTGGAGGAGTTAACTCCAAATTTGGATCCGTGTTTTTGAGTTTCACATCAGTAACTGTCCCAAAGAATCTCAACTGTTTGCCGCTAATACTTACAAACGTGCCTACTTTGATTTCTTCAATTGCGGTAGATGAATCAAGCCTAACTTCTAGTCCACCGGTTATGGAGCCGGCAATTACCATGCCAAGCGATCTCACTTGATTGTTGTCGGTATTTTGGTGGGAGTCGTGATTCAAGGAACAAGTCTCCTGAGTGCGTTATTTAGTCTCTGTAATTGTCCATTAAAAAGAATTGCCAATTCTTTGCCGGCATAAACTAAGAATTCCATTGGGTCATCGTGATACTGACTGGCTTGATTTATAAAAGCAGTAATAACATCATCAATGGCTTCTGTGTGGGTCGACAAAAGCAATGGAAGAAACTCCAGAGAACTGCTGAAGAGTTTAGTTTCTTCATTATCACAACGATACACAAATGAGTGAATACGAGGAGGTAATGGCGGTAGACTTCTATTTATTAAGTGATTGATTTTATGACCAACCAATAAGGCCTTAAATTCCGTTAGGAGTAGCCGGGTAAGTTGCGGGTTATTAAGATACACTTGTTCTTCCGTATCTTCATCTTGTCCACGGGTTATTATACGTCTTGATGGATCAATGCTTTGAGTAGTTACCTCACATACAATCCCATATGCTGTATTGTCTTCTCCACTACTTATTAAACTCCCAAGGGGAGGGGCTTCATATAGGTCATAGCACTGAGTAGTGACAATAGTAGAAGATGCCTCTACGATTTCTCCCAGTCGTTTCCGCCTATCTTTTGCAACGATCTTTTCAGTCAATTACATGTGTCCTAGTATATATTTGCAACGTGCATATTCCGCATTAATAAATCCATCTTCTATATACTACCAACAATTGTCAATTTAAAGCGATCTGAGACGTTTAGACCGATTTTTCTCCGAGGAATACACTGGCATGTGATGTTTGTATAAGGCGGTTTCGATTAGGTGGGTGAAATCTCTTCTGTTTGATGTGTTAACTACTGCTTGTTCGTGCGCCTCTATAAGAGCAGTTGGGTAACCTGATCCACGACGACACTGGTCTACGATAGCCGAATGAACTAACCTTAATAATTCTTCATTTTCAGCTACCCACGATGGTATTTCCACTCTCCCAATTTCCTCTCCAGTATTTACATAGAAAAAACAAATTTTTTGACTGCCGTAGTGTTTAGAAACAATATCTGATGAACTGATAAAAATCCCTGAACGTTCTCCTGGTTCTAAAACTTCAGAGAAAATCTCACGGTCCAATAAGGATTCTGATGTATGATCACATGGCCTTTCACCAATAGCTTTGTCGTTACAATGCATACGGCAATCAACAGTATCAAAAGGGCAAACTTCAATTCGTAAAGCGTTTACAACCTCAGCACTACGAGGCAAGCTTATATAGCTAGCCAATGCTATAGTTCTGTGTGTGGCCAACTTGTGAATGTTATTAAGAGCCTTTACAAATCCTTCTTCTATAAGTTCACGTTTTACAAAATCACCGTAGGCGTGTCCATCAAGCCCCATCATAACTAGGGATCCGTCTATAAGGGCGATTGTTGGTACGTCAGGATTCATTCCGTCTATTATGTGAGAAAGAGTTTCAATTTCCTCCACCGCTCGTTTGGCGGACAAAACAACCCCTTCAATAGCTTGTTCTCTGTGGAGAGAATTTTTGTCTCGTATTACCAATTCATCGTTCACATATAACTTCTGTTGGCTGAATAAATTGGCATCAGGGTGCGAGCCGTAATTAAGTGATGCTACTCCAATGTTGATGAGGGAACAACGTACGGGGAGGTGCCTGTCGATGTCTATATGTGAACCGTCAACAGCAACTACACAGAAATCATCCGGCAGAGTACCCTGCGCATGTTTACCTACCGGGTCATTTTTGATTTGAGGAGCATGCCAGTAAAAACTTTCACTTCGGACCTTGACCTGATTATATTCTGAAACACCAAATGTTTTTATTGCGCCTAAAGCCTTGTCTAGGCGAAGCTTTCTTTCATTTTCGCGAACCTTGAGACTGGCGACCATTTGGTCAATCTTAAGTGCAGTTACGTTCAAATCAAGGGACATGTCAACTCCAAATGTTACTGTATCTCCATGCGGTCGCCTTCAAAGAGTATAGTTTGTTCGTTAAACTTCAATTTAGCTCTAGGGAAACGTCGTAATTCTATACGTAGTTGATCTAGTCTTTTGTTAACTTCAGAATCAAATTGCTGATGCCGACTGACGGTGCCGGATTGCCCCCAAAGACCTCTTTGGGGTAATTCTTTAATAAACTGCCCGAATCGTTCCATAAATAAAGTAAATAACCTATTAGAAAGGTCCAGCATTGGGTTTGATGCTCGTGCGTCTGCGAAAAACAAAGTTAGAATCAGTTCTTCATGTGTGATCATAGAAGATATGTGCAAAATAGGATGAGGTTGCTCAGAAAAAGAGTCACGTGTATCTTCTCCGTTTTTTCCTACTTCTCTCAGTGTAACTTGTAGTACGCGCAGTAGAGAAGAGAGATTGGATACTGATACAGTGCCAGAACCCAATCCAATTTCCAATGTGCGAATTTCACTTTGATTTAGTGCTGTTTTATTCATTGGAATTTCTATAGTCTTAAGAAGGATGTTTTCATGTTTATATGAAATTTCGATAGATTCACCTAAGGATTCTGGCATCTCCTACACGGCGAGTGATCTTTTCTTGGTCTAAATGATTCATTAGTGCCATGGCATATTTTCGGCTTGTACCAAACAAGTCTCTCACATTGGCAACTGTAATTTCTTGATGGTCTTTGATGTATAACACTATTTTATCAACCATCTCTTGATAAGCTGTAGCAGAGAAAACAACAGTTTCACTTACTTTTGCAATTTTCCCTTGATCAGCTAGAAAGTTCAAGATTTCTTGGTCAATTGACAGACTAGTAGAAGGAGAGTATGGATCGATATCCAAAAGTTCCATATAACTATCAACTTCTTTCTCTTGGATTTTACTTAATTTAGGATGATGTTGAGGCAAGCGAACCTGAGCTTTTTCTTCCAGTAGGACGCCATCGTTTTTAAGTCTAGGGAAAACACGATTAAATATCGACAATTTCATGCGCAATTTACTGCGCAGCTCCTCCTTGGGTGTTCCGTTACGAAGCGGGAACTGGTGATGATATGTTTCCAGGTTGTCTCGGATCTTTTCTGTCATCAATGTCCACTCTGGCATGGAATATAGTAAAGCATCAGGTTCTTTGTGTAATTGTCCTAGTGTGATTATTAATCCATCGTGAGCCATCGATTCCAGTGCAATTCTTGCCATATCTGATTGAAAATTAACCTGATTGACTAATTCATGAAATTCTCTAGGTTCGGATATCTCTATTGCCTTAAGTAGAATGTCTTTGTCAGATCCTTTTCCCATTACTTTGAGTCGCTCTAGGGTGGGTAAGTGCATTCGACGGTGACGTCGCGCATGTGAGTCTACAATGTTGCCGCCTCCTAAAGTAATCTGATTTGATCTTATTACGAATCGATCACCCTTGACGACTGCTAATGGGGAAACGAGTTTTAGTTGAGCCCAAGTAGTATTGCCAGGTTCGGCAATCTGCTTTTCTAATAGCCTTACACGACCTATGACTTCGTTGCTGCCGCTATGGACGGTAACAAACATATTGTGTCTCACCTGCCGAGGAGCATCAGGTATAATATTTAATTCTACGTCTATGGCTGTTGTTGGACTAAGCCAATTCGGAGTTGTGAGCACTTCCCCACGTTTGATTTCTCGATGAGAAACTCCACTTAAATTTACGGCTACACGGCTACCGGGTAAAGCCTGATTAAGTTTACTGCGGTGTGTTTGTAATCCTCTGATTCGGGTGGTTTGCCCAGACATCGAAAATTGAACATCTTGGCCAACGTTTAATGTGCCGTCTATAAGAGTTCCTGTAACAACGGTTCCAAAACCAGGCATGGTAAATGACCTGTCTATAGGTAAACGTGGGCGCCCTACATCTCGTTTCGGTTCGGTTATTTTCAATAAATCGTCCATAACTGATGTGAGTTGATTAAGTCCGTCTCCAGTTATGGATGATACGGGTACAATCGGAGATTCAGATAGAATAGTTGTTGATAAAATTTCTTCTATGTCGGCAACAACTAAATCAATCCAATCTGAGTCCACAAGGTCTGCTTTTGTAACGACTATTACGCCACGTTTAACTTTGAGTAGATTTAGGATTGCTAAATGTTCTCTGGTTTGCGGCATAACTGACTCATCAGCCGCTACTACGAGAAGAACCAAATCTATTCCAGCGACACCCGCAAGCATATTGTTAACAAATTTCTCGTGGCCCGGTACGTCAACAATACTTATTTCAGTATCACTGGGCAAACGCATCCACGCAAATCCCAAATCGATAGTCATGCCGCGGTCTTTTTCTTCTTGCAGACGAACCGGATCAATACCAGTTAGCGCTTCTATTAAAGCGGACTTGCCATGATCTACGTGTCCTGCGGTACCTACAACGTACAAGAGACACCTTCATGTTGTAATAGTAAAAATCAAATCGCCATTCCGGAGACGTTTATTTATATAACCTCACGCACCAAATAGTCCCTGTGAAGTTACATCAATAGGATTACCAGTAATACTATCCACCTCAAAGGTACTGTATAGTTCAAGTTCTTTAGCCATTTCACGCATGGCTGGAATTACTTCTTGGCCCATAAGCTTCAGGCTGCGCATTTGGTCATCATGAGTCATAGACCCATCTCCATCCCAACAGAAAATAGCCCCCGGACGTAGATATTCGAGGACGTGTCGTATTTTGGGTAAAATAGATTTAGGCGTACCTGTAATAAGCCTCTGATCTCTGACTTGCACTTCAAATGGATGGTCCCATGCACCCTCTTCGTGGTGTTTTCCTGCTTCTGGAACATATGATGCTGCAGTCACTTGATGAGAGCGCTTGCGAGATGTGTGTCCAGGAAGATTAGTTGTAGCTTTATTAATGACACCTTCGTTTCCAAACAGATGAGGATTACTGGGGCCTTCAATATATTTCTTACTAGTTTCTATAGCTAGTTCTTCAGTTTCATCCACGTGAATTCTTGTTAGATACGCAGTATGCTGTGGCCCAGATTTATGACCGTATTCTGCAGCAGTTTTATGGTAGAGGTCAAAAATTTCCTTGGACGGACCTAGCTTCGTGGCCAATACTACTATCGGGTAGAGATACTTAGCTGCCCATTTAATAGTCCTAACGCTAACTGCAGTTGGGATCCAAATTTGAGGATGGGGCTTTTGGAATGGGAATATAAAAGGGTTCACGTAACGATATTGGAAGTGTTTGCCTTCCCATCTGAATGGACCGGGAGTTGTCCAGGTTTTCAATATGAAATCATGTGCTTCTTGAAATCGCTCCCAATTATCATGCGGGGGTGAATCCAAGGCCACAAATTCTCTACCTCCGCCTCTTATAAGGCCAGAGACTAGTCTGCCTCTAGATATTAGATCAATCTGAGCTAGTTCTTCTGCCAGCATGAGTGGGTTATCTCGGGTCGGTAAAACGTTTCCCAAGATTACTATTTTGGCTTTTTTTGATTGTCGAGCTAGAATAGCTGCCTGTACGTTAGGAACGTTACTCATGCAAAACGGAGTAGCGTGATGTTCGTTTAGCATAAAGGCGTCGAAGCCCATTTCTTCAGCATATAACTTCTCATCGAGATATCTGTTGTATAGATCTGACGCAATATCCCTGTCAAAAATAGAATTGCTTACTTCTAAATCTTGTATGTCTCTGCCGAGTATGCCAGATTCCATATCTTGATAGGGCTGTTCAGTGAAATGTCCTATCAGCATTTTGTTATTCTCCGTTCAAATAGATATATTTTTGATTGCGAATCCACAATTATTGATCTTGCGATGCTATGTAATCTATTTTACTTCAATCTTTCTTGGGTGGTTGGATATAAATTCGAGATTTTATGGTTGTCCAGACAGGAAATTGTTTACCGTATTAACAAATTTGTCAATTCGTTCAATTTCTGGACGGTGCCCACAGTTTTCAAATATTTCCAACCTAGAATTCTTTATAGATTGATGGTATATCTCCGCCGCACTAATTGGCACAACTCTGTCTTGTGCACCCCAAATTATCAGTGTTGGAAGCTGATTTATTCGGTTTAATAAATGTGGCAGCGTAAAATTATTCATGTAAGGCTTCCAGGCCAAGCGAGAGGAATGATCTCTGGCCTGCATCCACAATTCATCCAAATCATCAGACGGTTCCTTCGGACATATTTTCAAAAATTCTTCTACCCCTGCTGGGTCAACAAACCCAGCAGCTAAATATTCATCGGGCATAAGCATGAACATATCTAATATTTCACCAGAAGTAGGGCGAATACCCATAGCTCCAACCAGTACAAGTTTCTCAAAATGATGAGGGCACATAGTGGCCAATTCTGATGCTATCCATCCGCCTAGAGAGAAACCCATTACATTTATTTTTCCAAGATTCAACTCGTCCAATGCTTGAAGGCACCAGCCAGCCATATCGCGCATATTGTTGATCCAAGGTAGTGGTACAGACTTGCCGTATCCAGGAAGAGAAGGAATGTAAAGCGTAAAGTTATCAGACAGCATTTGATGGTAGTTTAGCCAGCCAGGCCCGCCTAGCTCGTCATTGAAAATTAGCAAAGGAGGCCCTGAGCCACCCTTCACAATTTGTACATCAGTGCCAGCTAGTGGAATGATTTCTTCGGTCCATATGGTCGATGCGGTAGGCATTTTATTGGTCCTTCAAAGCTAGATAAATACTCAAGAAAGACGATATCTTACTATCGGATTATAGTATCATATTGTCAAGGGCCTTATGTTATTTAATTTAGCTTAATCATTGATGAGATAAATAGTATTGCTGTAGGATTTCCCTCAACCTTCCCTTTAATTGGGAAGACCTCAGTGGTATCATACCAAAACGCAAATTCTATGGTTTAGATATATGCCTAATTTTGTTAGGCGGCAATGTTTGGTATTATGAACGCAAAATAACACCAGAGAGGAAAATTATGGTTACTCCAATAGAACAACGATACATTGATTTACATCCTGGGTCTGCAGAGTTATACGCTACCGCTAAAGGCCTTTTCCCAGATGGAGTTACTCACGATGGGCGTCGGCTTAATCCATTTCCAATTTATGCTACTCATGGATTGAGGGCGCGTAAGTGGGATGTCGATGGAAATCAACTTATCGATTTTTGGACTGGGCATGGCTCAATGATCTTAGGTCATGCTCATCCGGACATTGTAGAAACTGTCACTGATCAGATTAGTAAAGGAACCCATCTTAGCGCATCCTCTGAATTAGAAATCAGATGGGCTCAGTGGGTTCAGGAATTGATACCGTGCGCAGAGAAAGTTCGGTTTCATAGTTCTGGCACGGAAGCTAATATGATGGCTCTTCGTATGGCTCGAGCCTATACCGGTAAATCCAAAGTTGTAAAGTTTGGGAATCATTTTCATGGCTGGCATGATTATGCGATGGCTGGCGAACAAGGCATAGGTGGAATTCCTGAGGAAACGCTTAATACCATGATAGTTCTGCAACCAAATGATATAGCTAAGGTAGAGTCTGTTCTTAAAGAGGATAACGATATAGCAGCAGTTATTTTAGAACCAACTGGCGGGCATATGGGAGAAGACCCAATCACCCCAGCCTTTTTAGGTGAAATTAGGGAAGTCACTGAACGATACGGTATAGTGTTAATCTTTGATGAAGTAGAGACTGGATTTAGAATATCTAAAAATGGTGCTCAGGGACTATATGGGATCATACCAGATATGACAACTTTAGCAAAAATTCTTGGCGGAGGACTTCCAGGAGGAGCAGTTTGCGGCAAGGCAGATATCATAAACATGATTGAAGTCAGTGATGGGACTGAAACAGGAGAGGATAGACGTATTGGACATTGGGGTACATTTAATGCTAATCCATTAACGGCTTCAGCTGGTATCAAGGCACTTGAGTTAGTTGCCACTACGCCTATCAATGACACCGCCAATGCTATGGCCGACAGGCTAAAAAATGGATTAAATGATTTACTTTCCCAAATGGAAATCCCCGGCTGTGTTAGTGGAATTGCTTCTTTGGCATTTTTACGTCTAGGAGTTGATCATGAGTGTGATAAAGAGATTTGCATTCTGTCTCCGGACCAGACTGCGATAGCTAGTGATCCTGCTAGGATGAGTCAATTAAATTTGTCTCTAATTAACAATGGAGTTCATTCAGCACACAGGTTTATACTCGGTTCTGCACATACAGAACAAGATATAGATGAGACTGTTAACGTCTTCGAAAAGGCATTTACAGAAATAAGAGGCTTAGGTTTGATTTAGGATTTTATCCTAAAACCCAACAACCAAATCCTTGATATGATTTGAGTATATTTAATAAACTTAATTTCTGAAACATCCTGAGGGGCTGTGCGTTTGTGAGAGAAGAATTTTATGCAGAAACATTGCAGTGATCTATTAATAATTGGTGGCGGTTCTGCGGGCATGACAGCTGGACTGTACGCGAGTCGTGCAGGTCTCAAAACGATACTGCTCGAAAGGATGATGACTGGAGGACAGATCGTTAATGCAGAAAAAATAGAAAATATACCTGGATTCCCTGATGGCATTTCTGGATCTGAATTTGGATCATTGCTTCTTGATCAAGCCGTCAAATATGGTATGGAAACACAATTGTCAGAAGTTACTAAAATTCAACAGAATCAATCGTCATGGAACATAGAAACATTTGAAGATACTTATACAACACAAGCTGTGATTGTTGCTAGTGGATCTACATTGAAGCGCCTTGGCGTGCCAAAGGAGGAAGAATTACATGGATCTGGCGTTTCTTATTGTGCTACCTGCGATGGAGCTTTTTTTAGAAACCAAGTGGTTGGTGTGGTCGGTGGAGGTGATTCAGCACTAGACGAAGCAATAACCCTGAGTGAATTCGCTTCTGATGTTATTGTATTTCATGATCAGGAATATTTACATGGTCAACAGATACTCCAAAAACGCGTTCTTGATAACCCAAAGATATCAATACGTTCCAGTGTTAGTGTTGATTCTATTTTTGGAAATGGTAAAGTAGAAGGCATAGTGATTTCAGATTTGATATCGAAGGCAGTCACGCGAATAAACTTGGATGGAGTTTTCATATATGTTGGGCTTGATCCAAATACGCGGTACTTAAGCGATATACTAAGTTTAGATAGAGCAGGCCACATTCCTACAGACATATGGATGCGGACATCGCTACCAGGAATCTTGGCAGCGGGTGATACTAGGCAGAATTCTGCTGCACAAATTGTTAGTTCCGCAGGAGATGGTGCAACTGCTGCCATCGCCGCATATCGATATATACGTCAAGGAGATTGGGGTTCTGGAGTCATTTCAACTTCACACACGAAATAAAATCTTGTTTTGGCGGCATGTATTTTAAAGAACTAAACACGTATAATTAATCACAACTCAAATATAATTCGTTGCCCGGTAGTGTAGCGGTAGCACGTCAGCCTTTGGAGCTGAAAACTCTGGTTCGAATCCAGGCCGGGCAGGACACTCTTGATCCGTGAGTATCAGAGCCGGTATTTACTGATAATTCACTTAGCCTATAGCTAGGACTTAGTTTCTTATCGAATGATTCTACCTAGGAAAAATTCATCACCATTGAACAAACATCGGCATGACTACGTGGACATAACCTTCAATGTCAACTGGCCTGAGAACTCCAGGATTTGAAGGGGTTGTAACTTCAAGGGCGATCTTCCCTTTCCCCAAAACATCTAATACTTCAGCGAGATATCTACTATTGAATGCTATTTTTGCATCCACCCCTTCAACTTCGGCATCTATCTCTCCTTCATTATCTCCAAGATCCTCTGCACGAGCCGATAGAGAAAGTTGCCCTGCAGAACTGGATGGGTCATTTTTTGCTTGGAGGCGAATGATGCCGCTCCCATCTCTGGTAAATATAGATGCTGTACGAGTGGCTCGTAAAAATTCATCAAGTTCTACAACTGCTCTTGTATCAAAAGTTTGTGGTATAAGTTGGGAATAGTTGGGGAATAGACCTTGAACAAGTTGAGAAACTATCTCCACGTTGTCTAATCGGAATAAAACCTGACTTTTGGCTTGAGTAACCATAAACTCTACCACTCCTGCTTGGCTGCCAATTAGACGACTGACTTCCTGTAATGTTCTTGCAGGCACTATGAAATCTAGATTCTCTGAGACAGGTTCGACTAAATTACCCTTGTATACCGCCAATCTGAATCCGTCTGCGGCGGCAAACGTGAAATCATTGTCAGATATCTCTATTTTGAGACCTGTAAGTACGGGTCGCGATTCTTCAGTTGCGGCTGCAAATGCTACATAAGATATAGCCTCTTTTAAAACCTTAGATTCTATTTTGACTGTTGTGCCAGATTCCACTGTTGGAATTGGAGGGAAATCATCAGCAGGTGTTCCGTTTATATGGGCATCAACTCTAGCACAACTGATAGCCAACCCTTTAGATTGGTCACTGGAAGTTATATTAACTTGTTCCGTTGGCAGAGAATTAACAAATTCAGTCAGCAGTCTAGCAGGAAGTGTAATTGATCCCTCTTCCTCAATATCTGCTCCAATCCACGTACTTATTGCAATTTCTAGATTGGTTGCGGTTAATTTAAGCCGAGATTGATCCGTAGAAATAAGAACGTTTTGAGTTATTGGCAACGTAGTTCGAGTCGCCACTGCTCTTCCCACGACGGCTAGGCCGCGGCTAAAATTTTCTTGTAGGCATGATAATTTCATTCCTATGCCCTCACCCAAACTGGTACTCGTAAGTATAAAACGACACTAGAGAGTCGTCAATGTTAAATTTTTTACTTAATCATGTGATCAAAAAGTCAAACTATAACCTCAAAGCCAAGTTTACTCGACGGTTATAGTTACTAACATGCCATTACCATCATGATAAATACATATGATAGGATACACGCCTGGTTTATCAAATGTAATGGTGACCGATTCTTCTTGACCTGGATCTATATCTAAATCAACTCCCAAATCATCAATCGTAAAAGAATGCAATTCAGTTTCTGCGATGTTAACGAAGGTCACGGTGTCTCCTACCTTGAAGGAGAACTCGCTTGGTTCATAAGCATAGGCACCACTACCGGCGTTGGCAGTATTTAATACACAAACCACTGTCGCATCTCTGTCTGTTGGCTCGCTTGTTCTTGTTGAGGACTGGACACTCGATTCTGTAGACTTCTCCGTTTGGTGTGTAGAAGGAGCCTTTGGGACTGCT
>CAZSCD010000164.1:0-5030 GCA_964605345.1 uncultured Dehalococcoidia bacterium | reverse complement strand
GGTTTGCTTTGCTCTTAATTCCTCTACTGCGTTTGATAACAGTTTTGTATACAAATTAAATCCAACTGAGTGAATGTATCCACTTTGTTCTCTTCCAAGGATATTTCCGGCACCTCTAATCTCCAGGTCTTTCATGGCTATGCTGAACCCCGCACCTAATTTTGTAGCCTCAAGCATAGCCTTCAGTCTTTTTGAAGCCGTGTCAGTTAATGTTTGCGTTTCTGGAATTATTAAATAGGCATAAGCTAGCCGAGCGCTTCGACCAATTCGGCCTCGCAATTGGTATAATTGCGCTAGCCCAAATGTATCTGCTCTATTAATGATTAAAGTGTTCACATTTGGTATATCCAATCCGGATTCTATTATGGTTGTGCATAACAACACATCTATTTCTCCGGTGGCAAAGGATAGCATGGTTTGTTCGAGGTCTGATTCACTCATTTGACCGTGTGCTATTGCCACTCTAGATTCAGGTATCATTTTCTCAATGTACTTAGCCATGTATTCTATGTTATATATACGATTATGCAGGAAATACACTTGTCCTTGTCGATCTATTTCGCGAAGAATTGATTCTCTTATCAATTCTTCGCTGAATTGAGTCACGAATGTTTTAATAGGCAATCGTTCATCTGGTGGAGTTTCAATAGTGCTCATATCTCGAACACCCGACAACGACATGTTGAGTGTTCTTGGAATGGGAGTGGCCGTCATTGTTAGTGTATCGACTCCATTCTTCATGTGTTTGAGTCGTTCCTTGTGTGCCACGCCAAAACGTTGTTCTTCGTCTATGATTACGAGTCCTAGGTTTTTAAAGTTAACGTCTTTCTGGATGAGACGATGAGTTCCAATGCAAATGTCTATTTGGCCTCTAGTAATATCTTTAACGACTTCCTGTTGTTCCGTTGCCGTTCTGAATCTACTAAGCAATTCTATATTGACAGGATAAGGGCTAAGACGCTTGGAGAAAGTGACATAATGTTGTTGAGCCAGGATTGTAGTGGGTACTAGAATAGCAACCTGTTTGCCATCCATTACTGCTTTAAAGGCAGCGCGTATGGCGATTTCAGTTTTGCCGTATCCGACGTCTCCACAAATTAATCTATCCATAGGAGTTACAGATTCTAGGTCGGCCTTTACCTCATTTATTGTTGCGAGTTGATCGGGGGTTTCTTCATAGGGAAAAGATTCTTCTAGTTCCCTTTGCCAGAGAGAATCAGGTGCAAATGCGTGGCCTTTTTGTAATTCACGTGTAGCGTAGAGTGACAAAAGGCTTGATGCTAACTCTTTTGTCGAGTTAATAACACGATTTTTGACACGCTTCCACTCTTGTGTTCCTAGTCTAGTGAGAGATGGGGGACTATCTGACGATGCGACGTATGAAGTAACTCTATCCAAATGGTCGATTGGAACATATAGTTTGTCTTCCTGGGCATATTCTATTACGATGTATTCTGCTTGGTCCTTGTCATCAGATACGTGTTCAGTGCCTTTGAATTTGCCGATCCCGTGTTCTATATGAACAACGTAATCTCCTGGTGAAATTGTTGACAGGAAAGATGTTTGTTGTCTGTGTGGACGTTGATAGCGTCTTCTTTGTTTGGTGAATCCAAATAGTTCCATGTCGCTAAACAACCATAGCTTTCCAGTTTGAGTAGTTAGCCCAAATCCATTATTTAGCCCAGTTGATCTTGTTTGGATCAAAGTGGTAGAGGGGGACTTAGGTATCCTGTCAAGGCTTTTGAGCCGATTGGCTGAAACATCGCAGCCCTTCAGGATTTCTTCTAATCTTCGAGCGTGAGCAGTGGCTACAATAATACTGTCTCCATTGTTAATCAAGGCTTTGGCATCTTTCGCAAACCTCTCTATATTTCCCAAAAATAGAGGAGATGCAGTAAAAGGAAAAACAACAGTTTCTTGGTTTGTTAGATTTGTTAGGCTTGGCTCAACAATTTCTAATCGCTTGCTTGTTTGGGTGATTTTATAATCAAATTCTTCTCTCAGAAGGTGAGGTAACGGGAAATGTTGAGGTATCTCGCCACGAAATTCCTTAACCTTTTGTAGTTCACAAATTCTTTCGTCAGTTTCCACGCATGCCATCGTTATTTCTTGGTGTTTGTACATGACTACGAGTGCCTTTGCAGGGAAGTAATCCAATAACGATCCAGAATTAAACATTCCACTGTAGAAATCCAAGTGATCGATTTCGTGTCCATTCGATAGTAGACTTAATTCTTCGTTAATACATGCTTGTATAGGCTCTTTACAATTAGAAGAATCCATTGCATTTTTGATGTTATTGAATTCAGCCATAGGCATATATGCAGGTAAAATTTCTCTAGCTGGAGAAATATTTATAGAATCAATCATTGTTGTTGAAATCTGAGTGTCTGGATCGAAGGGCCGTATGCTGTCAATTTTTGTTCCCCATAGCTCTACACGTATTGGCCAAGTGGAATTTATTGGATAGATGTCTATGATTCCTCCACGGCGACTAATCGTTCCAGGCGAGCGTACGGATGACTCCATTTGGTATCCCATACTGTTCCACTGATGTATCAATTCGTTAGGATCTATATCGTCATTTTGTTTAAGATTATGATAAGTGGACATAAAAACGTTTTTACTGATAGTTTTGTAAGTCACTGCTTCAGCCGACGCTAAAACAATTGGCGCGGTATGACTTTGAGTTATTAAAGTTGACAAAACAGATATTCTTTGATGGGTCGTAAAAGACTCACCATTCATATGTTCAAACGGCAAGGTTTCTGTTTCTGGAAAATGAAGTAATGGAGAGGCTTGGCTGTTCCACAGTTCCATTTGTCCATATAGATGGATTGAGTCTTCTGGACGAGGAGTGATCACTAACATTGGCACTTTTAGTCTTTGTGCGAGATTAACTAATATGAAGGGAATCGCAGGTGATAATATTTCAGCACTGGCCATACATTCTTGATGATTAAGCGATTTTTGTAGACACTTGAAAGGATGCAAGGTGTCTAATAAACTGTTTAGTGCATCTAAGCGCATGAATTTTTTGTCCCTATGTTATTGCAACTGCTTACGCCAATTGGGCTAGCTCGGTATTTCCAAGCTAGCCTAGTTGACCATAATATCATTAAATTTGTTAGGTTCTGAAGTGTAATTAAGGCTGAAATATAACTAGTCAAAACAGTTTTGGTGACTAGTTAATTGTGACACACATTGTTTAGGTCTAAAGAACGTATTCCTAAGGCATAGCAGGTCATCTGAGAACTGCCATTATCTCGTTAGTCAGCTCCTTCGAAGTGGCGTATCCCTCGAATTTAGCGAATATAATGCCTTTTCTGTCCACAATGAATGTCCATGGTTCAGTTTTAAGATTCCATTCAGCAAAAACTGGTGACTGTCGTGCTTTAGAAAAGTCTTCGTGCATCTCTGTTAGATTGTCATAAACCTCGACATGTATAAAATTCATGTCAGATTTGTACTGTTCTTTGATCCTTTTGACTACATCTAATTGAGGGCCACAAGTACTTGTCAGGCAATACGCAGGAGTAGAAAAGACAACCAACAGGGGCTGTCCAGTATCTATAGCTGTAGATATATTCATTGAGTATAGCTCTGGGTCTGGATTTGTGTCAGACGTAATATCTTCAAGATAGTCCACGTCTAGTGTCTTATTCAAACTCAAGGGAGCAAGCGAACCTACCATAGGAGAATTGCTGTGTTCCTCCACGAGCAATTTGATTGAACCGTTCTGGATGAATCCTTCTTGATCATTTACAAGCAGACTTAATCCCCAGTAACCAGGATTGTCGAAGATAAGCTGGGCTGTATAAATGCCACCAGCACCTACTGGCCATTTTTGGAATGTCGCAGCAACAGTTTGTTTTGGCATCTGTGTGTCGGGATTTTTAAGATAAAATGTAGATATCTCCACTGCAGCGTCTCTGATCATGCCCGATGATGGATTAATTATTCCAAAAGCTATTCGGTTTTCTCCTACACTTAAATCAGTTGACGCCATCACGATTTGTAGTTTCTCAGAAAAATTTGAAGTAATAACAAGGTTCTCTTTTGTGGGAACCTTCGGAGAACTATAAGTTTGTTTGTTGCAGCCAGCTGTTAGGATCAACAAAAAGAAACAACATACCGACCAGAATAAGGTTTTAAGATGTGGGCTGCTCTGGAAGAAAAGACTGGATGCAGCACCTCTAAAATTTAACATTAGCCAGATGGTGTTGAGTCTGCGGCTTCGTTGGCCTCCTCACCTGTATCTTCTGCACCTTCAGCAACAAGATCTCCATCTTCTTCTGGCGCTTCTTCAGCCTCCGCAACTCTAGGTGCGGATACTTTAGCTATCATCTCTTCAGCACGTGTCACCACATCAATTTTTGAAGTTATGGATAGATCTGCTACAGTGAGCGTTTTTTCGAAGTCATCCAAATAAGAAATATCTAACTCCATAGCAGAGGGAACATCCATTGGAAGGCTGTCGACTGTTAAGGCTTGCAACTGTTGCAACAAAGTGCCACCTAAATCTCGAACCGCTGGAGCTTCGCCAAGCAGAATAATTGGCACTTCAGAACGAATTACACTGGCAACGTTAACGCGTAAAAAGTCCACGTGTAGGAGTTCTTCAGTTACGGGATGGCGTTGTATTTCTCTGACAAAGCAAATATTTTCGCCTTTCTGTCCTTCGATTTCCAGAGATATCGATATGTTGGTTCCTATCTGTGGTAAAATTCGATGTAGCTTTTGTGCTTCAACTTCCAATGCCTGCGGGGCAATGTCCCATCCGTAAACGTGAACCGGAATTATGCCTCGCTTTCTGAGGGAACTTACTTTATTTCCGGTGATTTTTCGCGGTGAAAGTTTAATGCTGGGTGTTGCCAATCGGTTAACTCCTAGATCAATTATATTTACAGAATGGATTTGAGATACGGCACGACATTGTATCACGAATTTTGAAATATACTACCTGCCATATCGTATAGGCAATCATGTAAATGGTTTCTAGGTTCATAGTGATAAGCACTCAAAATGCT
>CAZSCD010000163.1:0-5428 GCA_964605345.1 uncultured Dehalococcoidia bacterium | reverse complement strand
ATATGACCATCCAAAAGTTATGGTATTCAAGAATGTACATCGGTACGACTCCGACAGCATCGAACGTTTTATTGAAGCCTCTGCGACCGATAATCTTGGAAACCAAATGGGGCTTATGTTGTCACACAGAGATACTGAGCTACAACAACGTGGTGGAACCTGGCATGAAATCATTTCAGAAAACAGCCCAGCAAACCGATTCCCAGTAGCAATATGGATAATCGTGATTCAGGGAATTGCACTGTTGTCCATGCCTATCACATTGTTCTTGTTCCGTCCTCTGTCGGACCGTGGATATTTATTGGCCAAGCCGCTGTGGCTTGCGATTGTATGTCTAATAGTATGGCTTATGGCAAGCTTTCAATGGCTAACTTTTTCAAGGTTTTCCATTATATTGGCTGTCTCTATTATGGCTTTATCGTCAGTGCTGATATTTATCTTTACTCGTAGAGATTTAATCACATTTATCAAACATAAATGGCGAATTATGTTAATAGGCGAAACGTTGTTTCTTATAGCATTTTTTGCATTTTTACTAATTCGCATGGCCAATCCAGATCTTTGGCATCCATATCGTGGTGGGGAAAAACCGATGGACTTTGCCTATTTAAATGCGATACTGCGATCCAGTTATATGCCACCATACGATCCCTGGTTTGGAGGAGGTTATTTAAATTACTACTACTGGGGTCATTTCATCATAGCTACTCTAATAAAGGTATCCAAAATCAATCCAACTGTGGCTTACAACATGGCAATACCATTGATGTTTGCATTTACTATAACCGGCTCATTCACCATCGTATACAACATGGCGAGTTGGACAAGAAAAAAACTAGAGACATCTCGTTCCATGATTTCAGTTCACAGGTTCAATATAAGGGAACCTTGGTCTCCTATTATAGCGGGAATAGTTGGTGCATTATTCTTAACAGTGCTTGGCAATCTAGGCGGCGCCATACAATTAACCCGTAGTATTTGGCACACAATATTTAGTGGTATATCCCTAGGTACTTTTGATTTTTATGCTAGCACTCGAATGATGCCCAAAGAATCTGAAGGGATTACCGAATTCCCTTTCTTTACATTTCTGTTTGGAGATTTACACGCACATCTGCTTTCCCTGCCATACACACTATTAGTACTTAGCATAGCAATAACAATCATCATGGCAAAAACTACAAATAAAACGCTTGCCAGCAACACAATCCATGAAGTGTTTTTGCTGGCCACCATGGGAATAACCATAGGGGCTTTACGATTGATCAATGCTTGGGATTTCCCAACATATTTACTGGTCGGTGTTTTAACTATATTTATTGCTGAATATTTTTCACATGGTGGATTGGGAATAATAGTACTCACCAAATGGATGCTGAAATCGCTTTTTATATTCATTGTGGGGTATCTAAGTTTTATGCCATTCCATTTACACTATGAAGTGTTCTTTACCAGCCTAGATCTCACCACTCACACAACTGATTTATGGAGATTCCTCGCAATATACGGTCTCTTTATCTTCATAATAGGATCTTTCATGATCCAGAATTCCAGAAATACATTGACGACTTTGTTACATAAATTGCCTTATGCATTTCGATCAATCCCATCAAGTATTCAAAACCATCAACTTCACACTTTAATGCAGCGTTTAAATCCTCTTAAGCTAATCAAGTATTACATACTAGCTATATCGCTGGTTGGATTAATCATCATCTCTGTTTTACATGAGTCTATGGGGACTACTATCCCATTTGCAGTAATTCTACTAGGAATAACGTACGTTGTGGGAATAAAAAGTTTTCATAGATATGTACCTGACGCCCCTATATTTACATTTGCAATAATGGTAGTTAGCGTTGCTATCGTTCTAGTTATAGGTTTGGATATATTTCGAGTCGAAGGTGACGTGGATAGAATGAACAGTATATTCAAATTCTATCTCCAGATTTGGGTATTTCTCTCGCTGATATCTGCTTATATTTTATGGCGCTTGGCATACGGAAAACAAATTCCCATCACAAATCTATCATTAGGACGGAAAATGTGGCTGGGAGGTTTAACTATCCTAATAATTGGTGCATCGATATACCCTCTTCTAGGTACTCACACTCGTTTGGAAACTCGTTTTAGCAATAATGTCAAATCTATGACGCTAGATGGTGCAGCATTTATTGAGAATTCTATATATCGAGATCCAGCAGGTGTAAACATTGACCTAGCCTCTGATTATGAAGCTATCCAATGGCTAAACCACAACGTAACAGGATCACCAATTATTTTGGAAGGAGTAACTCCTCCTTATCGCTGGGGTAGTCGAATATCTGTATATACTGGTCTCCCAACAATTATTGGATGGCAATGGCACCAAAAACAACAACGATGGGATTATCAGCCATATGTCAACAAGCGTATAAAAGATGTTGAGACTTTCTATTTAACCACTAATCCATCTGAAGCATTGAAGTTAATTAAGGAATATAATGTGGAATTTATAATAGCCGGGCAAATAGAACGTGCTTACTACCCTGGAGCAGGATGGGATAAGTTCGAAAATAATTTATCTGGGAATCTAACCCGTGTATTCCAAAACGACCAAGTATCAATCTATCAGGTCTTAAGTAAAAGCCACAAATAAAAGATGGAGCGGGGGACGGGATTCGAACCCGCGACAACCTGCTTGGAAGGCAGGAACTCTACCGCTGAGTTACCCCCGCGCTATTTCCAGCATAGACACAGCTGGCCATATCGTCAACTATGCGTTCTGTACTCAACAATCGAAATGTTGCAAAAAACCACGCATACTTTAACAAACTAATGAACCAACATACATGGAAATTGATATTCCCTACATAATATAACGTAATGATATTAACAATGGAATCGCTTACAATATCTCCATTCTAACATCATCAATTAACTCCACCAATCGCAACAAATCCAGGAATTATTTTGAGTAAAATAGCCAGTCGTCATTCATTCTGATATAATTCGAGAACAGTACCAATTAGCGATGAACCTTTCGTTATTTTAACCAACGGCACCTTAATTTTGGAGGCAGGTTGTGGCAGCTAAACACTCAACTCTTAACCAAGACACACTACTTTGGATGTATGAGACCATGGTAACGATTCGCCGATTTGAGGAACAATCGCGACGAGAAGCTGACGCAGGCAAATTACGTGGCATGCACTCGTCGATAGGTCAGGAAGCTGTACCAACTGGGATCTGCGCACATCTCCGAGACGATGATTATGCACTAGGCACTCATCGAAGTCACGGACACTGTATTGCAAAAGGCGTTAACGTCAATGAAATGATGGCTGAACTGCTCGGCAGATCAACTGGTACAAATAAAGGCAAAGGTGGCACCATGCACATTGCTGACATAGAACGAGGAATGCTTGGAGCCAACGGAGTAGTGGGTTCGAATATACCTGTAGCAACAGGCGTTGCATTGAGTAGTAAGATACGAGGAACAGACCAAGTAAGCGTAGTGTTTTTCGGTGATGGCGCTGCGAACCAAGGTAGCCTACACGAGTCAATGAACCTGGCAAGTATATGGAAATTACCTGTTATATTTGTATGCGAAAACAACCGTTATGCAGAGGCAACGCCAGTTGAGTACTCTGTAGCAGGCGGTTCAATCTCGAACCGTGCTGACGGGTATGATATGCCTGGAATATCAGTTGATGGACAATCGGTGCTAGACATGTTTGATGTAGCAAAAGAAGCGGTACAAAGGGCTCGCTCAGGAGAAGGTCCTACTTTGATAGAGGCACAAACATATCGTTACATGGGGCACTTCGGTGCTGATAATCCATTGCTATACAGAACCGAAGAAGAGGAAGCATACTACCACAAACGAGATTGCATAGATAGGCTCAAAATCCATATCTTGGATGGAGGACATGCTACTGAAAGCGAACTTGAAAACTTAGACGGAAAATCATTGGAATCAGTGCAGACCGCCACGAAGTTTGCTGAAGATAGCCCGTGGCCTGAAGAGGATGAACTTTTCGCTGACGTATATGTAAACTACAAATAATATTAGGGCAAAAAAGCAAAGACAAGACCAACCCTATGTCGATTATTTTATGGCATAACTGTATTAAATCATGAGGCAGAGAATCCCAATGGGTTTGCGAAATACCTACCTATAGGACTCTCTAATAAATTCTGGAGGGGATCTGTATGACTCAAGCGCAAGGCTTACGGCAGTTGACATTTGCACAAGCAATTAACGAAGCACTTTCCCAAGAAATGAAACGAGACCCTGATGTATTTGTGATGGGAGAAGATATTGCTGGAGGTGCCGGCCGACCAGATAAAATGGACGCCTGGGGCGGAGTTTTTAAATTAACTAAAGGACTGATCAATGAATTTGGACCAGAACGTGTGAGAGATACGCCTATTTCTGAAGCAGGATTCATTGGAGCAGGAGTGGGAGCAGCAGCAACAGGAATGCGCCCCGTAGTCGACCTAATGTTTGTAGGATTTTTGGGTGTATGTGGAGACCAAATATTCAACAACGCTGCAAAAATGCACTACATGTTTGGAGGTAAAGTCACAATACCTTTAACGATAATGACTAGTATTGGGGCGGGCGTCGGTTCTGCCGCCCAACACTCTGAAACTTTGTATTCATTATTCACCCATTTCCCAGGCTTAAAATGTGTGTGTCCTTCAAACCCATACAACGCTAAAGGGCTGTTTGCATCTGCGATACGCGACAATGACCCTGTAATTATTTTCAACCACAAACTTCTGATGGGCATGCGAGCAGACCAAGAAGTGCCTGAAGAACCATATACAATACCCATTGGAAAGGCTAATTTGGCTAGAGAGGGCTCAGATGTGACTATCGTAGGAATTGGATACACGCCTCATATCGCGCTACAAGCCGCATTGGAGCTGGAGAAAAGTGGATATTCTGCTGAGGTAATAGACCTACTATCCTTGTCTCCCATGGACAATAAAGCTATATTAGATTCTGTAAAGAAAACTCGGAAGATAGTGATTGTTGATGAAGATTATCCTCGATGCAGTATTGCAAGCGATATATCTGCACTAACCGCTGAAGAGGCATTCGATCACTTGGATGCTCCCCCCACCCGTGTAACGGCACCACACACTTCAGTGCCTTACAGTCGCTCTCTCGAACCATTATACCTTCCATCTAAAGAGAAAATCGTGAACGCAGCACTAGAAGTTCTAGGATAGGAGATAAATTATGGCAACGTCTATCGTGATGCCGAAACTTGGTATGGTAATGGCTGAAGGCACTGTAGCTAAATGGACTAAACAAACAGGCAGTGAAATCAAACAAGGTGAAGTAATAGCGGAAATAGAAACCGAAAAACTCAATTATGATTTGGAAGCCACAGATGATGGTATTTTGCACACGGTAGTACCAGAGGGAGCTATA
>CAZSCD010000162.1:0-3861 GCA_964605345.1 uncultured Dehalococcoidia bacterium | reverse complement strand
AGTGACAAAGCCAGTTTAATAACAGGAGAACATGTAAACGTAGATGGTGGCTTAATGGCAGGTGGAGCATGGTCAACAGCTGCGGGTGCTCGTTCTTAAACACGCAGTTATTATGATGAGCAAATTTTCGTCCAATTTAATAACGTATTGGTGAATTCAATGAATGGAAAAGTTGCTATAGTCACAGGTGGATCTGGCGGTATAGGCTCAGCTATATGCAAAGCTTTCGTAAATTCTGGTTCTAGCGTATCAGTTGCAGACTTAGACATGTCGGCCGCAAAAACAACTGCAAAGAAAATATCTAAAGGAACAACAAATACTATTGCAACGCATGTTGATGTAACAAATGAGTCCTCAGTAGAATCAGCAGTAAATCAGGTAATCAAACACTTTGGAAGAGTAGACTATCTAGTTCACTGTGCAGGCAACAACATAAAAGCTCCAATACTAAATATGAGCCTGTCTCAGTGGAAAAGCTCTCTAGACATCAACCTAACAGGATCATTTCTTTTAAGTAAAGCCGTAGCAACGCAAATGGTTAAGCAAGGCGAAGGTGGCAGAATTGTCTTTATATCATCTGTTGCTGGCATAACTCCAGTACCTGAACGTGGATCTTATGGACCTGCAAAAGCAGGCATGATAAATTTAGCTGGAATGTTGTCACTCGAATGGGCTAAATACAATATAACCGTGAATGCTGTTTGCCCTGGGGTAACTCTAACTCCTATGACAGAAATGGTTTACAAACGTGAACCCGAATTAAGAGCTGAACGCCTCAAAAGAATGCCCTTAAACCGTGAAGTTATGCCAGAGGAAATAGCCGACTTAGTATTATTTTTGTGTAGCGAAAAATCAGCATATATCACTGGAACAGCAGTGCCTATAGATGGAGGATTCCTAAACTCTGGATTCTTCCAAGCATCTAATGAGTAAACAGATTTTAAGTCTTTACATAACATATTGCGTATCGATTCACTCCAATAATTTAAAGGAGTATTCAAATGCCCCTGTTAAATAATGAATCTCAAGTAACTATTCCAATCAAATCAGGGTTGGATCATGCTGAAGGAATAGCCTGGGGGCTGGATGGTTACGTATACGCAGGAGGTGAAGCGGGTCAAATATACAGGATAAACTTGCAACAGGAAATTGCGACTGAATTCGCTAATACAGGTGGATTCGTTCTTGGACTGGCATTAGACGCATCTCATAACATATACGCCTGTGACATAGTATCGAAATCAGTACTGAAAATCTCCCCTGGAGGAATAGTGTCCACCTATTCTAAGGGCACAAAAAATCGTCCATTCAAAACTCCAAACTACCCTACGTTTGATAGCCATGGAAATCTTTATGTATGTGATTCTGGAGACTGGAAATCTGATAATGGCGCTATATACAAAATCAGACCCGGCGGCCATACAGAGCTATGGGATAAAAGTTTAAAAGAATTCCCAAATGGTCTTTGTTTAAGTCACAATTCTGATTTCTTATATGTTGCAATGAGCCTTAACCCTCCAAGAGTTGACCGTATTAAAATAGAATCTGACGGTACAGCCGGTACCAGCGAAACAGCAATTACCCTACCTGGTTCAGTACCAGACGGCGTTGCACTAGACACTTCTGGAAATCTATATGTGTCATGTTATCGTCCGGATCGTATATATCGCCTGACATCTTCGGGGCAACTTGATATTCTGGCAGAAGATCCAGAAGGCACTTTAATGGCCTGCCCAACCAACGTCGCATTCTGTGGAAAGAACCTCGATATTTTATTATCAAGTAACTTTGGCAGATGGCACATCACTCAATACCATGTGGAGGAAAACGGTCTGAAACTCCAATATCCAAGTCTGAATTAACCCTCACGTTATGTGCTGATTAATTTGACTTTCATTTTATATACAACCAACATATACAGCTAAATTATCGAAACAAACAGAATGTCAAACATCATATTAAGTTGCACCACATGCAACAATTCTATAACTTCAACCATGACCGTTACACGTTGTGACAAATGTAACTCAACACTAACTGTAGAATACGAAAATCCTGGGCCTCGTTTGATCAACACACAAATTACTAAGTCATATGACCTGAACGTTAACCTACCCCTGCATCACATGGAATCATTAGTTTCACTTGGAGAAGGTAGGACTCCGTGCATTAAACTAAATGTTATTGGCGAAATGCTTGGGATTCACAATCTTCATGCCAAAATGGAGCTCTTAAATCCAACCGGCTCTTTCAAAGACCGTGGCGCAAGCATATTGCTGTCAGTTGCTAGAGAGCATAACGTTACAGAAATTGCAGAAGATTCTTCAGGAAATGCAGGTGCCGCTATAGCCGCATATGCAGCTAAAGCTGGTATCAAAGCTCACATCTTCGTGCCAGCCAATACATCAAACTCAAAAATAGAACAAATCAAAATATACGATGCATGTATACACCAAATAGAAGGCAATAGAGAGTTATCGGAAATAAAAGCAATAGAACATTGTTTAAAAAATAACCTCATCTACGCATCTCATAACTTGAGTCCATACTTTCTAGAAGGAACTAAGATTTTCGCATATGAAACAGTATACGATTTCCCAACAGAACTCCCAAACCACATCATATTACCTGTAGGAAACGGTTCACTATTGATTGGGATATGGAAAGGATTCCAAGAAATGATACGGTCCAACATTATATCTAAGGCACCTAGGATTCACTGCATTCAAGCCAAAACAATAATGCCTATCACCGCCTCTTATAATTCATTAAACTGGACTCCAAATAAAAAAGCATCAACAATAGCATCTGGAATATCTATCTCAACACCTGTGCGAAAACATCAAATACTAGAAACCCTGCAACAGTCTCGAGGCACAAGTATAGCGGTCACAGACCTGAATATCCGAAAATGGCACAAATTATTAGCAGCGAAGGAAGGTATTTATGCTGAACCAACATCTACCGTAGCATTCGCTGGTCTAGAACAATTACTCGAAAACGGCACAATTAAGTATTCTGACAAGGTACTTATACCTATAACTGGATCAGGATTAAAAACTGGTTCTATGCCTTAGCATGTTCGAATAATTTCAATCATTTCTAAAAAATATTCCTGTATTCAATATGATCTACAATGTTTTGTTATTTTGTTATTGATGCTATAGCGTCTCTAAATCCTTTCACAGAACCCTCCAATGTGTTGTCATTTACACAATACGATATTCTGAAATGGCCTGGAGACCCAAACCCTCTACCTGGAACAACTAAAACTCTATGTTTTTGAAGTTCTTGAACAAAAGCCACTTCATCTTCTATGGGTGACTCTGGAAACATGTAAAATGCTCCTTGTGGCTTCACGACAGAGTAACCCAAACTCACCAAATTCTCGTATAAGAAATCTCTCTTTGTTTTGTAGGTTTGTACATTTACAGTAACAAACTGAAGTTTCTTCACAATATGCTGCATGAGCGCTGGGGCATTAACAAATCCTAATGTACGATTGCAGAAAATTAACCCATGCATTAACTCAGATGTATCTATATAGTCAGGATGAACTGCTATGTATCCAATTCGTTCTCCTGGTAAAGCTAGATCCTTTGAGTGAGATGTAGCCACTATGCTACGAGCATGGTATCCAAACACGTGAGGAGAATCTACGTCATCAAATATTATTTTGCGATAAGGTTCATCACTAACAAGAAATATCTCCGTACCTAATTCTTCTTCTTTATCACGAATAACTTGGGATATTTGAGCTATAACATCCTCGCTATAGACTACACCAGTGGGATTGTTAGGTGAATTTATAAGAACAATCTTTGTTTTTGGACCTATATTAGATCTCAATTCTCTCATATC
>CAZSCD010000161.1:0-4395 GCA_964605345.1 uncultured Dehalococcoidia bacterium | reverse complement strand
AATCCTATCGTTAAGGATAATTTTACTTTAACTTTTCCAAATCTCCCTGTTCCAACACCAACACCTACACCGCCAACACCTACTCCAGTACCACCTACTCCAGTACCTACAGCTATTCCACCAACTCCAACTCCGGTTGTGGCAATTCCATCTGTATACTCTGGCATGATTGCGGTGTTAGGTGGAGAAATTCCGCAAGACGCTCAATTAATAGCTAGTATAGGTTCATATTCATCATATGCAGCGGCAATAGATGGATATGAATATGCAAATCTTGTGTTGGATCCAACAGATGTAAGTTTAAGAGGGGAGACGATCGAGTTTTTCTTAAATGGTGTGAAATCTAGGACAACGAGTATTTATCAGAGTGGTAGTACAAATAAAAACTTCGATTTAATATTTTCAGATTTACCTACTCCAACTCCAATACCTACTGCCATTCCACCAACACCTACGGCTATACCACCGACTGCGACAGCGGTGCCACCTACGGCTGTACCACCGACTGCGACAGCGGTGCCACCTACGGCTGTACCACCGACTGCGACAGCGGTGCCACCTACAGCTATACCACCGACTGCGACAGCGGTGCCACCTACACCAAAGGCCATAATCCAAATTGTTATAGCTACACCTACACCTGTACCTACCCCTACGCCGCTTTTGGATAAGCTAAATAATACAGAGAAAGCTGGTTTAGCCATTGCTATAGCTGCGGGAATTATATCCGTAGTAATGCTTGCTACTTACATATTCTCAAGATTTATTCGAAAACGAAAAACCAATGAGTCTGATTATCCGTCTGATATTTAGATATTAACCCAAAATAACTACTTTGGATGTTTATAGTTACTTTCGTGGTAAAGTTTTCGATCTAGCCATAATCTAATATACTATGCTAGACTAGATTCAGTTGATTTGTGTTTTATGGCATTATTGTTACAGGTCCATATCGTTGAGATTGGTACTACTTATCATTGGATTATGATGCATGTTAACTCATAGGCAAAAGAACGTTCTTAATGCAATAGTTGATGACCATATTAGAACTGCTACTCCAATTGCATCTGAGTCGTTAGTTCGTAATCATCGTCTCGGGGTTAGTTCGGCTACTGTACGAAACGATTTAGCACATTTAGAAGAACAGGGATATTTGTCTCGTCCACATTCATCTGCTGGATGTGTTCCTTTGGACAAGGCTTATAGATTCCACGTAGAATATCTCATGGACATGGAAACGATTTACGTTACTCCACTCACACAACGCTCACTACGTAAACACTTTCAGAATGTCGAACCTCATGTCGATGAGTGGACTAGTGTAGCTTCGACAGCACTGTCTGATGTAGTTGACAATATGGCTATCGTGACTTTTCCTAAAGCTAGAGAACCGCGCGTTAGGCATTTTGAATTGATACCACTTCAAGAATGTTTGATTCTTGTGGTAGTAGTTCTTGAACAAGCAAGGCTTAAACAACAGGTAATTCGTCTTAGTGAACACATCGAAATAGATGAATTGACTACGTTAGCTAATCGTGTCAAAAATCATTTGGTTGGATTCACATATAGAGAGATATCATCTAATAAGTTTACGTTTAATCCATTAGAAGAAAAATTGATGAATGTAGCGACACTTATTTTACAAGATGAAGATGATGCCTTATACCGAGAACACTATGTAGATGGATTAAGAAATCTTCTGAATCAGCCTGAATTCACAGAAAATAGCAAAATACGTTCTTTGATTGAGAGTGTCGAAGATCGTAGTCTTGTGCAAGCGGTATTAGAAGAAACTCCAAGTGGCAATATTGTAAAAGTTGTTATAGGACAGGAAAATCGAGGCGATATACTATGGCAACTGAGTGTAGTGCTTTGTAAATATGGTATACCAAATGAGGCGTATGGAGTGGTTGGAGTGGTTGGGCCCACTAGAATGGAATATTCTAGAACGATTGGAGCTGTAAAATTCATGTCTTCTATAATGAGTGAATTTGTAGAAGACATGAGTAGTTGACTTCAATTAGTTGACAATAGATTTTTAAAAAATAAAACTCCAGGACCCAAAATATGAAGCGGGGTTCATTTTTTAAGCTTAATAATCCCTTCCTCACTAGATTTAATTCATGAATATAATTTTGATCATTTGATTTGCTTATAATGGAGACAAGAATGTTTGAGGTACTTTCAACCAAACTTAATAAAATAGTCAGAAATTTAGCTAGTAGAGGACGACTTACCGAATTAGAAATAGATGAAGCCTTACGAGAAGTTCGTATTTCTCTTTTGGAAGCTGATGTTAATTTCAAAGTGACTAGAGATTTAATTTCACGAATTCGTAGTAGAACCCTTCAAGAAGTATCCATGGAAAAACTTAGTCCTGGACAACAGGTAGTAAAAATTGTTAATGAAGAATTAATAAATACGCTAGGCGGTGGTATTAAGAAATTAGAAACACCTCTACGTCAACCGGGGATAATTTTATTGGTAGGGTTAAATGGATCTGGGAAAACAACTACTTCGGCGAAGCTCGCCAAGTATCTTAAACAGAATGATCAATCAAGTATTTTGGTTGCTGCAGATTTAAATCGACCTGCAGCTATTGATCAATTAACCACCTTGGGCAATCAAATTGATGTATCAGTGTATCGGGAAGATAATACTTCAACACCATTAAAAGTGGCTTCAAATGGTATAAAAAATGCGATTAAAAGTAATGTTTCATGGACAATAGTGGACACAGCAGGTCGCTTTGAAATAGATGATATCTTGATGTTGGAATTGGAAGATATGAAAGATAAGCTGTCTCCCACAGAAATATTGCTTGTGGTTGATGCTATGACAGGACAAGATGCAGTTAATGTGGCTCAGGAATTTCATAAACGTTTGACACTAACTGGGTTAATATTAACGAAATTAGATGGTGATGCAAGAGGAGGGGCTGCTTTATCTATTACTGCTGTTACCGGAATACCTATAAAATTTATTGGCACTGGGGAACGGTTAGACGCATTAGATCAATTACATCCAGATCGTTTGGCTTCACGTATTCTTGGTATGGGAGACATGCTTACTTTAATAGAAAAAACTCAAAATACTTTTGACCAACAACAAGCTATTGATATAGAAAAGAAAATGCGACAGTCTACTTTTGACTTGGATGATTTTCTGACACAACTTCAGCAATTAAAAAAAATGGGACCTTTGAATCAGATCATGCAATTGATCCCAGGATTTTCTTCTATAAAAAGTATTAGCGCTTCAGATGATATAGAGAACAACCATTTCAAGAAAATTGAGGCTATAATTTATTCGATGACACCACAGGAACGTCAGAAACCCGCAATCATTGATGGTAGCCGTAGAAAACGTATAGCCTTAGGTAGTGCTACGACTTCTCAGGATGTGAATCAGCTACTTAATCAGTTCAAGCAGGTTCAAAAACTAATGAAACAAATGGCAAGTGGGAAAAACCGAAACAAAATGATGAATATGCTCAACAAAATTTAAGGTTGCTTTCTAGCCACCACTTTATGGACTGCTTTTATGATATCTTCTGTAGAGAGATTGTATTTAGTTAAAAGCTGATCTGGCGAACCTGATTCCGTGTATCCTTCAAGAGCTACTGATTCTATGGGAACAGGAGTTCCACCAGATACGATTTGAGAAACTATACTTGTTAAGCCTCCAAACTTATAATGTTCTTCAGCAGTTACAATGGCTCCTGTCTCTTTAGCGGAGGATAAAATAGCTTCTTCGTCAATTGGTTTCAATGTAGCCATGTTAATAACTTTACATTTGATTCCGTGGGAACATTCTAATTCCTTCGCAGCATTTAGTGCGGTGCTTACCATTATTCCACATGCAATTATGCTGACGTCAGCGCCTTCTTGTAAGATTTCTGCTTTACCTAGTGTAAATGTATTAGTTTTGTCGTGAATTACGGGAGTAGCAGGACGAGATAGTCTGATATAGAAAGGTCCATTAGTTTCAATAGCTACCCGCATGACTTGTTCGGTTTCGGTTGCGTCCGACGGTACGACCACGGTAAATCCAGGAAGTGCACACATAATTGCAATGTCTTCAATGCTGTGTGCGGAGATTCCATCTTCTCCAGTGACTATACCGCTGTGAGTTGCTACTACTTTAACATTTAATCCAGACTGAGATACATTTACACGTAATTGATCACATGGACGACTGGTGGCAAATACTGCAAATGTGCTAACTACTGGTATTTTACCGCAAGATGCCATACCTGCTGCTGCACTTATAATGTTTTGTTCGGATGGTCCAAAATCGAAGAAACGAGTTGGGTATTCATCTCCAAACAAATTTGCGAAGGTAGATTTGTTTAAGTCTCCACCAAGGACCACTAAATCTGAATGGAGTGCTCCG
>CAZSCD010000160.1:0-8616 GCA_964605345.1 uncultured Dehalococcoidia bacterium | reverse complement strand
TGTAGGACTTCGGGGAATACGAATCCAAAACATAGTAAGTGAGCTTCAAGGAGAGAAAATTGATGTCGTGGAATGGCACAAAGAGGCTCCAAAATATATCGCAAATGCGCTAAGTCCTTCACAAGTTATGCACGTAAATTTGGATACTGCAAATTCATTTGCTGAAGTTGTAGTTCCCGATCGACAGTTATCATTAGCAATTGGGAAAGATGGGCAAAACGCAAGATTGGCCAGCAGATTAACCGGATGGAGTATAGATATCCGAAGTAATCTTGAGAGTGAAACAAAACCAGAACCAACTGAGTACATAAATAACGATACTGAATTAGAAAAATTAGGCTTGTCTTCTCGCGCTTTAACTAACCTTAAAAATGCTGGATTCAATACAGTGAGTGACGTCATAGACATGACAAAAGACCAAATGCTAGAAATTAAAGGGTTTGGAGAAAAGTCATACGGTGAACTCGAAAAACTATTGCAAAACGTAAATATTGAACAGATACAAACAGTCCTTGAGCCTGACGTATCTACAACTACACCGTCTGATCGTGAAATTCCATCAACTAAACTTGAAAATGAGGCACTAGATGAAACCGTTGAGGAATCTTCACTCAAAGATCTTGAAGCCGATGCCGATACAACAGAAATTCAATCCGAGCTAGTTGAAGAATCAATAAAAAGCTCAAATGATGCTATTCCAGTAGAACCAGATAAATTGCCTGAACTAGTAACAAGTGAAGTACCTGTTGAACAATCTAAACAGAGTGAACAATTAGCTACAAACGTGATCAATGAAAAACCGATAGATATACCTGAATTATCAATTAACGATGATATTGCACCAGAAATACCTGAGAGCCCAGACACTTCAGAATCAATCAGTGATTTGTCAGATGATATTTGGTCTGTAAAAAGAGTAGAAAAAGAATCACAACCAGGACAAATTAGATTTGCGGAAGACATAGCTGGTCTTAGAGGTGGAATAACCGCCAGACGAAGCCAAACCCGCAATGATCAAAGTAAAGGACGTAAACGCAAAGCAGGTAAGAATCGGCCTAAAAATAAAAAGAGATGATGATTCAAAAAAGACCCATGCCCATCAGGAGTTGTGTGGCTTGTGGACGTAAAACCCATAAGGACAAACTAATACGTATAGTTAAAGAATTTGACCAAGATGTTGTGAGGATGGATCTTACAGGAAAATTGGATGGCCGAGGCGCTTATATTTGTAAAGAATCTGAGTGTAGAACCACGAAACTAACTCTAAGACATGTAGAACATGCTTTAAGAACGAAACTTACCAAAAATCAATGGGCAACTTTTGTCTCATATATAAAACCTTTGGATAATGAGGTTTGACTTAGGACTTAAAATAACTAAAATGCATGTGGTTATATATCCTTTTAAAATATAGGCGTGCAAGACTAAATAATACATAGTAAGTTGGTAAAACCGAAAAACACACTCCAAATATGATTAAAGACAATAACAAACAACAAATTGGCCCTGAATCACTTCCTGATAACTCTCAAGAAGATTTGGATAGTTTGTCTATTCCCATGGCAATAACTGTTCACGATCTTGCAAAAATTATGGAAATTGGTGCTGTAGAGATAATCAAGGAATTGATGCGTAACTCTCACATGGTCACCATAAACGATGTTATCGAATATGATTTAGCTAAATTAGTCGCTGTTAACTTTGGATATGAAGTTCAGCCAGCTACTAACCGAACAGACACGTCTATATTTTCAATGTCGCTAACGGAAGACGATGATGAAACTCAGTTAGAACCACGACCTCCTGTAGTAACTATATTAGGACATGTTGATCATGGTAAAACTACACTACTAGACACAATTAGAAAAAGTAAAGTAACCGACGGAGAAGCCGGAGGCATTACTCAACACATAGGCGCATATCAAATTTCATACAATGAGAACTCCATAACGTTCTTAGATACACCAGGCCACGCAGCCTTTACTGCTATGAGAGCAAGAGGAGCACAGGTTATAGACATAGTTGTTTTAGTAATCGCTGCTGACGATGGAATAATGCCGCAAACTTTAGAGGCAATAGACCACGCCAAAGCAGCTCACGTTCCAATAATTGTAGCTATAACTAAAGTAGATAAGCCTGATGCTGATATCGAACGTGTAAAACGACAACTGGGAGAACAAAATTTAATAATTGAGGAGTGGGGAGGAGATATTATCGCAGTTCCTCTATCTGGTTTATCCGGAGAAGGAGTACCTGATCTTCTAGAAAATATTCTTCTAATAGCAGAAGTAGCTGAACTTAAAGCCAACCCAAACAAATTGGGAGAAGGTATAGTTATTGAAGCTCGTATAGACAAGACGAAAGGTAACATAGCAACCGTATTGATTCAGATTGGGACTCTTAACGTTGGAGACAACATAGTACTCAGAAATACTAAAGGTAAAATCAAAGCATTAGTCAATGATCAGGGAAAGAGAGTTGAAAAAGCTCGACCATCTGAACCTGTTGAAATTCTAGGAATAGATTCTCTGCCTGATGTTGGTGACAGATTTTTCGCAACCACTGACGACAAAACAGCAAGACGTATATTAGACGAACATATTCGCGACAATGAACGCCAGAAAGCCACGGGTAATATGCTTAAGGATGCGTACTCAAGAATAGAATCTGGAGAGACCAAGGCATTAGATTTGATTGTTAAGACAGATGTACAAGGCACCATAGACGCAATACGTGTATCTTTAGAACAACTAAATTCGGAACAAACCAAAGTAAATATTGTTCATGCATCAAGTGGGAACATCACCGAAAGCGATGTTATGCTTGCAATAGCATCACAAGCTACCATAATAGGATTCAATAGCATGCCCGAAACTGGAGCTTCAACTCTTGCAAACTCAGAGAATGTCGAAATACGTCATTACAATATAATATACAACTTAACCGACGACATTGAGAAAGCACTAGCCGGTCTTTTGACACCAGTGTCTAAAGATATTATCGAAGGACACGCGACAGTAAGAGAAATATTCAACGTAGGTAAACGAACTAAAGTGGCAGGTATTTATGTTAACGATGGGCGTATAACACGGAATTCCACGGTGCATTTACATAGAAGTGGTAAGGTTCTTTTTGTAGGTCAACTATCCAGCTTAAAACATTTCAAAAACGATGTAAGAGAAATCACCGCAAGCTTTGAAGGAGGTGTAGTCCTAGACGGTTTCGTGGACTACCAAACAGGTGATGTTCTTGAGATTCACACCGAACAAATAGATTAAGTCGAACCCTAATTAGATATACACTAAACTTAGAGGTCTCTCAAATGTCCCGGCGAATGGACCGAATAAATGGTCTCTTGCAACAGGAAATTAGTCGCATATTAAAATCCGATCTCAGAGACCCAAGAATTTCTGATATCATAAGCGTGACTCGCGTTGACGTAACAGCAGATTTAAGCCGGGCCAAGGTATTCATAAGCATTTTAGGGAACAAAATGGAGAAAAGGGACTCATTATTAGTCCTTAAATCTGCTTCAGGATTCATTCATAAATCTATGAGATCTAATTTAACATTAAAAACAGTACCTTCAGTAAATTTTGTACTAGACGAATCCATTGAACAAAGCGAATCAATGGTACAACTGATTTCTAAAAACAGAATCATTAAAGAACCACATCAATAAACGCAATTCCTAAATGCAAAACCAACATTTGAACGGAATATTAAATATAGATAAGCCCTATGGCCTCACATCTATGGAGGTAGTTAGACGTCTTAAAAGAAGAAGCGGAATAAAACGAGTTGGACATGGTGGAACTCTAGATCCTATGGCAACAGGTGTAATTCCTATATGTTTTGGACAAGCTACTCGAATAATGGAATATTTCCTGTCGAGTACTAAAGAATATAGAGCAGTAATTAAATTTGGGATGACTACGGACACATACGATGCACTAGGAGAAACAACCTCTCGAAAACCTGTTGATTTATCTATTTCGACTATCGAAAACGCTCTAGATTCATTTAAAGGAACCATATACCAGACTCCACCTATGTATAGCGCACTAAAACGACAAGGGAAACGACTATACAATCTAGCCAGATCTGGAATAGAAATAGAACTTGAACCACGAAAAATTACCATACAGCACATCGAAATTTTAAACTGGACTCCTCCTCTACTGACGTTAGAGGTTAACTCTGGCAGAGGCTTATACGTAAGATCACTCGCACATGACTTAGGACAAGCCCTCAAATGTGGTGGACACCTACAACAATTAATTCGACTCAGAAGCGGACCGTTCAAGATTTCTAATTCTCTTAGCCTAGCAAATGCCGAGGAGAAATGCACCGATGGAACTTGGATAGAAAAACTGCATACACCTGACGTAGTGTTAACAAATTTGCCTGCAGTAATTCTAAGCAAAGAATCAGAACAAATCATCAATCATGGGCAATCATTATCTACAACAATTCGTACAAACACATCTAATTCACAAGAAACTTACAGAGCATATAGTACAGACGGACGATTCCTTGCCATACTTAAATTTGACAACGCTAAAAACCAGTTACTTCCTCTCAAAGTATTCTCGATGAACTGAACATAATTAGGTGATGGTTTTTGAGTTTTGGATTAAGTTCCATACAACTTCATAGTTCGAATTTCATTATTTATCTATATCATATTATATAGTCATCCAGATTTTGCCTTGACGATAACGGTTCTGCAATCTTACAATGTGCCAGAGGTGTATTTAAATTGGATGACTATGCCATTGTTAAAACAGGTGGTAAACAATACCGAGTGCGTACTGGTGACGTAATACGCGTAGAATCTGTTGCAGGAGATCCAGGAGACATTATAGATCTCTCAAATGTGTCTATGGTGTCAAAAGACGGTAATGTACTAGTAGGAACTCCTGACATAACTGGTGCAAAAGTTACCACTGAGGTAATGGACAAAGGTAGAGCAAAAAAAGTAATTGTGTTCAAATACAAAGCAAAAACTACCTACCGTAAAAAAAATGGTCACAGACAAGCATATACAGATCTGAAAATCACAGGGATATCGGTGCCAACTAAAAAGAGGAGAAAGACGGCTGATGGCTCATAAAAAGGGAGGCGGCAGTACAAGAAACGGCCGTGATAGCAAATCTAAGCGGCTTGGTGTCAAACGCTACGATACGGAATATGTGACGGCTGGCTCGATTATAATGCGCCAAAGAGGTACATCTATTCACCCAGGCAGCAATGTTGGATTAGGTAGGGACCACACATTATACTCACTTATAAATGGAACAGTTAAATTCGAGCACGCAACTAAAAATAAAAAACGTGCAAGTGTCTACCCTATATAGAAATGTTGGCCAACTTATGAAACCTGATATACACCCAAAATACTACCCAGACGCGCAAGTTACATGCTCGTGCGGAAGCAAATATACTACTGGCTCTACAAAGCCCTCTCTACGTGTAGAACTTTGCGACAAATGCCATCCCTTTTTTACGGGAGAACAACGTATTGTGGATACGGAAGGTAGGGTAGAAAGATTAAAACGGAGATTCAAATTAGAGTAAGAATGAGTTAAAACAGATAGTCAAATGAAACAGGGGTGAGGATATTGTATCCCACCCCTGTTTCATTACTGAACGAGTGCAAAATGAATTCAAGACACACTTATGGCGGCCAAGCAGTAATCGAAGGAGTTATGATAAAGGGTAAATATCATAGCTCCGTTGCAGTACGTCGTCCAGACGGTAACATATCTGTACGTCATCAACGAATCAACTCTTTTTTCACAGGGCCACTAAGAAAATTACCCGTATTTCGAGGATTTATTATCCTAACTGAAACACTTATCTTAGGAATGCAAGCATTAATGTATTCCGCCAACGTTGGAGTAAACCAAGAAGAAGAAGAACTTAGCAAATGGGCAATAGCCAGTATGATGGGCTTCTCAATTATTCTGGGCATAGGATTTTTTTTCGTAGTACCAGTTATAGCTAGTACTCCAATTGAAGATTTATCTGGATCAGATTTGTTTGCAAACTTAGTTGAAGGTGTTATCAGGCTTATACTATTTTTTGCATACCTAATTATCATAGGTAAGATGAAAGAAATAAAACGTGTGTTTATGTATCATGGAGCTGAACACATGACCGTACATGCTCAAGAACATGACGAACAATTGAGCGTCGATACAGTACGTAAATACCCTAAAGCTCACCCCAGATGTGGAACAGCATTCCTACTTGTCGTGATGACTTTAACACTAATAGCATTTGTGTTTGTAGGGCGTGACCCATTTTGGTGGCTAATAACTTCACGAATAATATTAATACCCTTGATAGCTGGTCTTAGTTACGAAATCATTCGACTTAATGGACTTCATCCCAAAAACCCTTTAGTGGGTCTCATTTCAGGACCTAGCTTAGCTCTACAATCATTGACAACACGAACCCCTGAAGATGATCAAATTGAAATTGCTATAGTCGCTATGGAAAACACTTTGAATGCAGAGAAGGAAGAGTTATCAACCAAGAAAAGAAATGGAATTTAATTTAACATACACACGTAAGCAGTTTGAGTTAAAGTCATCCTACTTACGTCGATTTCTCAATTCTTTCCAGACTTCATCTGGTTTAACTTTAGTTGCCGCCAACAATACCAGGGTATGATAAACCAAGTCTGCTACTTCTCTAACAACTTGGTCATTATCTCCACTCACGCCCGCTATAGCCACCTCGCCGGCTTCTTCAATAACTTTTTGGCTAATCTGATTTATACCATTTTCAAACAAACTTGCCGTATAGCTATCTTCAGGCATTTCGTCTTCTCGATCTTTAATAACTGCAAAAGTTTCTTCTAGTATGCCAGGTCCAGTTTCAGTATTTTGGAAATTTGGAATATCATCCACTGAAGTAAAAAAACACGTTTCATTTCCAGTGTGACATGAAGGACCTTCAGGTTCAACCTGCAAAAGTAATGTGTCTCCATCGCAATCAACACTGACCGACTTAAGGTTCATATAATTACCTGATACTTCTCCTTTCCGCCAAAGACTTGAGCGACTACGACTATAAAACCAAACTTCTCCAGTCTGTAGAGTTCTCTTGATAGAACCTGAATTCATATATCCAAGCATAATAACTCGACCCGTAGTAGCATTCTGCACTATAGCGGGAATCAATCCATTTCCATTCAATTGAATTTTAACCATGTTCTCACCTATAGATTATTTCATGTAAATTGAAGATTACCTGATTATTCTAAGTTAGGCCTTATAGCAATTCCTCTTTTAGCAAGATACCGTTTGGCATCAGAGATACTATTAGCACCGTAGTGGAAAATACTTGCAGCTAAAACAGCGTCAGCATTTCCTACATAAAGAGCATCGTATAGATGACTCAGATTCCCCGCTCCACCACTAGCTATAACTGGAACAGAAACATTATCTGAAATTGTTCTAATCAAATCCAAATCATATCCCGTCTGTTGTCCATCATAATCCATACTAGTAACAAGCAATTCACCAGCACCTAATTCTGCCAAATATTCCGCCCATTTTATAACACTAATGCCAGTAGAATGACGTCCACCATGTGTATACACTTCCCATCCATCCGATTCATCTAAAGAAAGATCCGGGGTTTTTATATCATCAATACTATGGTGATATGTTTTCAATTGAGTCTCATTTTGAGATTTATATTTTGCATCTATGGCAACCACAACACATTGAGCACCAAAAAACTTTGAAGATTCAGACACTAAATTTGGATTATATACAGCAGCAGTATTAATAGATATCTTATCTGCACCAGCCTCCAACATATGTCGCATATCTGTTATGTTGCGTAGCCCTCCACCTACTGTAAGAGGAATAAAAACTTCTTCCGATACACGTGATACAACATCAGACATAATATTTCTAGTATCTGAACTAGCTGTAATATCCAAAAACACCAACTCATCCGCACCTTCAACATCATAAAACGCAGCCATTTCAGCGGGATCACCAGCATCACGGAGGTTTACAAAGCTAACCCCTTTTACCACTCTACCACGATCAACATCTAAACACGGAATTATTCTTTTGGTTAACATCCTACTACATTAAACATGGGCTATAAGATCAAATATAATATATGTTACTTTCGCATAAGTAACATATATTTACCATCATTAAGACTATGCCTAGATATAAAACGAAATCCTAATTCTTCAACAATATCTTGCAAATTTATTTCTTTAGGATCAGTTTTCTTAGACAAATCTTGTTTTCTTGCCTCCAAAACTGCCAACCATCCACCTTTACGTAAACAACGACGGATTTCCTTCAATAAAGACCCCGGTGTTGCAAATTGATTCACTACGAAATCTGCAAAGGCTCCATCCAAACTATTCGTATCGATCGTTAGTTTACGTTTCTTATGGTGTATTAAAGAAATATTTGTTAAATTGATACGTTCCATTTGACATTTAGTATTATCCAACATGTCCTTGCTATTATCGACAGCATACACTTTGCCATCAAAAAGATATTTGGCCAAGGGTATAGTCAAATATCCAGAACCACATCCTACATCTGCAACCACATGATAAGGAAGCAA
>CAZSCD010000159.1:0-26225 GCA_964605345.1 uncultured Dehalococcoidia bacterium | reverse complement strand
CATCTCAAATATCAACCATCCCAATGCTACTTGTTCCATACCAAAGCCAAGGAATTGTAGAAGAGAAGCTGCACACAAAACTCTGAAATTATGGTATTGAAATGATGATGCCCAATTAGGTAGTTTCGAACGATTTCTTATCAATAACGTATCGCTTTAGGTGTTTTCAAATACATATCACTCCGTTTATATGGTTTCCATGGGTTATAAGTATTGGAAATATTGCATGAAGCTTATCACATTTTGTGGGTAGGACATATCTAATTTTAGACAATGTGGTAAATATTGAAATGACTTGAATGGATTGACAGACTTTATGCACCAGATTACACTCGGTTTTGTTGTAGGACCACCTCTTTGTTCGAGGTAAATTATTGTGGCATTTATTTTAGATTTAAGTCTTATTAGATCGTTGTAGGTTATGAGAGAGGTATAGCTATGAGGGCCGCTGTTTTATATAAACCAATGACTAAGTTTGTGATAGAAGAATTGGACCTAAAGGAACCTGAGTCCAATGAAGTATTAGTAAAATTAATTTCTAGCGGTGTGTGTCATTCGGATTGGCATGTAGTCAAAGGAGAATGGGATGACGTTCCGTTGCCTGCGGTTTTAGGGCACGAAGGAGCCGGTATAGTAGAAACAATAGGTACTGGTGTTACATCTGTAAATCCGGGAGATCACGTTATTTTAAATTGGTGGCCAAATTGTGGTGTGTGTGAAGTTTGTTATAAGGGATGGCCTAGTCTTTGCCCACGACCACTTTGGTTGGAAAATAAACTTACCTCCAAAAGCACTGGAGATGTCATAGATCGCTTTGGTGGTCTGGGTACTTTTGGAACTCACACGGTTGTTTCTGAAAGGGCAGTTGTTCGTATTGACAAGGATGTACCATTTGATCAAGCGGCTTTAATTGGATGTGCCGTGACGACAGGAGTGGGGGCTGCGATAAATACAGCACAAGTACAATCTGGAAGCACTACAGCCGTATTTGGTTGTGGAGGCGTTGGATTAAATTGTATACAGGGCTGTGTTATATCGGGTGCCTCAATGGTTATAGCGGTAGACCTGCTGGACAACAAACTGCAATTGGCTAAAGAGTTTGGTGCTACCCATACAATTAACGCTTCCAGGGAGGATCCTGTGGAACGCATTAAAGAACTCACTGGAGGATATGGAACACACTACGCCTTTGAAGCTATCGGGTTAGTGGAAGCACCGTTTGTACAAAGTGTTCGATGCACACGGCCACGTGGTGTTACGGTGTGGGTAGGACAAGCACCTATGAAAACTCCTGTGACACTAGATGCTAAAGATTTGGAGACGGAAAAAATGATAATTGGATCTATGTATGGTTCTGCAAGACCGGCTATAGATTTTCCACAATTATTGAACTTGTATAAGTCTGGCAAATTAAAACTGGATGAATTAGTTAGCCGTAGATTCCCATTGGAAGACATAGAGGAATCCTTCGAAGTATTAGCTAAAGGTGAAGTTGCTCGTAGTGTTCTGACGTTCGAGTGATTCTGGTATATTCCAGTTTTGAGACTACAGGTCAACCGTCTCATAAAAATATTCCGAGTTGACCCGGTTCATTGGGGTATTTATAATTCGAAACACTGTGCATATGTTCGTGTACACGCAGTGATGGATTTGTCATACGTGTGAGAGCTTAAATTTCTGGCACCTAATTTGTTGTTGAGGAGAGACACATGGTAAAAAAGAAAGCTGTAATTGCTAGGGACGCTACGACTGCAACCGACGCTACTATGAGTCGAGGACTCAAAGTTTCTGAGATTGAGGAATTATATTTTATAACCGGACGTACTGATAGTGGTCTCGACGGTAATCCGAGACATCCAAACGATCCTGTTGGTCAGACAAGAGGTATCATTGATAGTTTGGTTGCGATGTTAGAACAAGAAGGTTGGTCAATGAATGATGTCGTACATATGGATATTACTTATACGAAAGATTTAAATAGAGACAAGTATGGAGAAGCAATATCTGAAGTATTACGTGAAACCTTGAAAGACGTGAATCCAAAACCATCTGTTGGTACAGTGAGAATAGTTGATGCTTTGTGGAAACCTGGTTACTTTGTCGAAATAGAGGTACTCGCTGCACGTTGAACGATTTCAATTATTAAAAAATTGACAACATTGGAGATGTTTCGAAGGAGATGTTTCGAATATGTATGATTGTATAGTAATCGGATGTGGCCCGTCTGGGCTTCTGGCTGCCTTGACTCTTCATGAAGGAGGACGGGATGTTGTTGTACTTGAAGCTAGGAATCGTATAGGTGGGCGGACACATTCTAAACTGGTATCTGATGGTAGCGTGGTGGAACGAGGGGGACAAGTTCTTCATGGACCTACAATAGCGACATGGGAGTTTGTATCTAAACTAGGTTTGAAGACTCATTTGTCGGGTAGTAGTGACAGCGGTGCATCTGCTTTGTTTACGGATGGTAAATGGGTACGTGAAGATCCAGTAAGTGCTGAGGCGTGGGAAAAACTCGATGGCGTCCTTGGTGTGCCTAACCCTGATAACATATCATTAAAAGATGCTCTTATTGATGCTGGCCTCAGAGGTGAAGTTCTTGAGGCTGCAGAGAGGATGTGTTCTGTTGGAGCTCCTATGTTACCTGAAAAACTTAGTGCTAGAAATGCATCTGAGATCCATCATTGTTTTGATAGTTTTAGTGATCCGATAACAGGAGTTTCTAGAACTGGAAACCCGAACTTCCGGTTAGTGGATGGGTACAGCAATCTTTGGAAGAAGATGTCTGGACCCATTTCAGAATTAATTCATTTTGATACTCCAGTAACCAAATTAGTGTGGAGTGCAGGACAAGTTGAAGCACATACACCAGTAGGTACATTTGAAGCTAAAACTGTGATAGTAACTTTGCCTGTTGGTGTATTGCAATCAGGTTCACTCAGTTTTGATCCAGTTTTGCCGCATAGCAAGACCGAGGCTATTGACACCTTCGATCCAGGGCCTCTAATTCTTGTCACAGCTGAATTTAAACACCGTTGGTGGGAAAAGGTAATCGGGAATGTTCCAAATTTCAGAGGAGATACGAAATCACCGTTTAGGACAGGATATAAGTGCTATTTTTCGGATATACCAGGCCCTCCGGTTTTAACTGCACACATTGGAACTCCTGACGCCAATATTCTGACTGGAGATCATGAACGCATATCTTCGCTATTCATGACGGATTTATCTGAAATGTTTCCTGAAGAGGATTTAGACTCCGAACTTGTTAACATAGATGTAACTGATTGGCCATCTGACCCATGGACAATGGGTGGTATTAGTGTGGTGCCTGTAGGAAAATATCAAGCACGTGCGGATTTGGCAGCTCCAACTCCTCCATTGTTTTGGGCTGGGGAAGCTACTCACACGAGAGGATATGCAGAATGTGTTCATGGAGCTTTAGAAACTGGCCGTCGTGCTGCGTTTGAAGTTTTGCATTCTATTCAACCTATGCGTGCTGATGGAACAAATACATCTTTGGATTGGTGGCAATATACTCCTTCGAAAGGTCCATCTGGATTAGGTTGAAGTAAGATAATGTTTGGATTGCCAAATAAAAAATGAGTTTTATATATAAACGTGCAGTGCGGACAATTTGATGACCGTACAGTACAATCGATTAGGTCTTTCAAAAGACATGTATTTAGGTGTGGGGGAGTGTCGGAATTGGTAGACGAGCATGATTTAGGATCATGTGCTGCAAGGCGTGGGAGTTCGAGTCTCCCCTTCCCCACCAACAGTAAATCTGGCTTTGATTGAGTGAATGTTTATAAATGGTTTAGGTAATATATTATGGTTGTCATGAAAGGTAAACGGGCATTGCTGGAAATGCTCGTTGCAGAGAAAATTCGATACATTTTCGGCAATCCTGGAACTAGTGAAGGTCCGATTCTACAGGCTCTCGAAGATTACCCGAATTTAGAGTATATTCTTACCACACACGAGACAACAGCTATGGGGATGGCAGACGCCTACGCGCGTGCCACAGGCAACCCATCTTTTGTAAACTTACACATAGAAACTGGGTTGGCCAATGGTATAAGTTTACTTCATAATGCGAAAAAGGGCGGAACGCCTATGGTGATAACTTCTGCCAATAAGGATATAAGACAATTGGCCGAAGGGCGAACTGATTTAGCTGAGATGGTTAGGTTGTTTACCAAATGGAGTGCAGAGGCGACTCATCCCGAACAGATACCTCGTTTGATACGTCGTGCTTTTAATGAAGCTAAAACACCGCCGACTGGTCCTGTTTATGTTGGCTTTTCAGCTAACGCACTTGAGGGTGAAGCTGATATGGATATAGTGCCATCGAAGATTACTTTTAGTCGTGTTGCACCTGACAAAACTGCTTTGAAGATGGCTTCGGACATGTTGGTGTCTGCTTCTAGCCCGGTGTTGATTGTAGGAGATAGAGTTGCGCAATCAGATGCTGCTACTGAAGCTGTTAGATTAGCAGAACTTCTCGGTGCAAGAGTATACTCTACTGGTTATAGTGAAATGGATTACCCTACAGGTCATCCTCAGTATCTGGGCACGATAAATCCTGGCCTACCATTGGGTAGAGAAATCTTGTCGTCTGCTGATGTGGTTGTGGCAATAGGCACAAACGTATTTGACAGTCTTTTTTATGTTTCTGGTAATGTATTACAAGAACAAACTCGCTTAATTCACATTGATTCGTCATCTAGTGAAATTGGAAAAACTGAACCTACAGACGTTGGTATTTCGGCGGACCCCAAAGTCGCACTGGAACATCTATTGGCTATACTAGAAGACAAAATTGAAGGGACTGCAAGAGAAATAATTAGAGGACGTGTTTTAGCTGTTGAAGAAGAACGTATCACACAGAAAACTATATGGGACAATCATCTAAAGCAAAGATGGGATCATGTTCCAATGTCATCTGAACGTATGATGGCTGAAGTATCGGCAGTTTTACCAAAAGATTCCATAATAATCGATGATTCAGTGTCCAATAGAGAGTCGATTTTCAACACTATAGAATTTAATCAGCCTGGGTCGTTTTTTGGAGAACGTGGCGGATCATTAGGTTGGGGAATGGGAGCAGCTATGGGTGCTAAGTTAGCTGTGCAGGATCGTCCAGTTGTGGCGATAATAGGTGATGGTAGTGCAATGATGGCAATTCAGGCTTTATGGACTGCTGCTAATTCAGATATTCCTGTAGTTTATATAATATGTAACAATAGATCTTATCGAATATTAAAAGTCAATATGAACACGTATAGAACTTATATTACTAACGAAGACAAACCCACCAAATACATTGCTACAGATTTCCCAACTCCACTTGATTTGGCTAAACTCGCTGAAGCCATGGGTGTCTACGGACGAACAATCGACAATCCAGATGATGTTGGGCCAGCTGTTGAAAAGGCTTTAAACTTGGGCAAGCCTGCGTTATTGGATATGGTGATTGACGGTTCAGTATAGGAATAATATAGGATAGTGTTAGAGTTCGTAGTATGTAGATAGGGTATGTAATATCCACTAGGGTTTTGTATTTGGTAAAGATTTAGAGTTAGTATTTATACAGTGTGAGGGTGCTTATATCATGGCAAACATTCTTCACGCAGATTTTGATGCCTTCTATTCGTCAGTAGAACAACTTGATGATCCAAATCTACGAAATAAGCCTGTGGTTGTAGGGGGGAGATCCGAAGACAGAGGAGTTGTCGCAGCGGCATCATACGAAGCTCGTAATTTTGGAATTAAATCAGCTATGCCAATGCGTACTGCCCTGCGCTTATGCCCAGGTGTTATTAGGGTAAATCCAAATTTTGAAAGGTATCGATATATATCCAGAATGATGATGGACATATTTCGAGATATCACACCGGTGGTGGAAGCATTGTCCATAGATGAAGCGTATTTGGATGTCACTAATTTAGTTATGGAAGGTACTTCTCCTCATAGTATAGCTGTTGATTTAAAACAGAGAATCAAACAAGGAATAGGATTGACTATATCTGTGGGAGTTTCAAGTAGTAAATCTATTGCAAAAATCGCATCAAATATGAATAAACCAGATGGACTTACTATTGTGCCACATGGCACGGAACAAGATTTCCTTATTCCATTATCTGTTGACATACTTCCAGGAATTGGACCTAAGACTGCTGAATTACTTAGACGTGAATCCATAACAACTGTAGGTGAATTGGCATCCAATTCAGAAGAATGGTTTGATGTTAGATTTGGAAAGAATGGACAAATTCTTAGAGAGCTAGCTCTTGGAGAGGATAATAGACCGGTTGTTATTGAACGCGTCAGAAAGTCTGTTAGCTGTGAAGTAACTTTGAATGAAGATACAGGCGATGTTGAATTACTTATAGATCTTGTTGGTAGATTAAGTGAGAAAGTTTCCCATGACTTATTTGATCGTGGCATTAGTGGACGGACAATCAAACTTAAATTGAGACTTACTGATTTCAATACCTTTACTAGGCAAAAAACCTTGGGTCTTCCGATTCAACATGCCGAAGATATATTTCGAGAAACGCAACTGTTGTTGTTACCGGAACTCGTAAATGGTAGGTATTTTAGGCTTATTGGAGTGAGTGTTGGAGGTTTGAACAGTAAAGCTATAAGTGACAGTTATCAACTCAGGCTTTTTAATTAACAGTGTTTCTTTTCCTAATTGGGCTGTACTTTGCCCATCTGGATATCTTTCCTTACAATCAATCTCTAAATGTATATTGTTCATAACACTTAGAACCACAGCAAATTTATTTATCAAATTGTATACCTGAAACGTATGCAATTAAATAAGACTTACAAAGCTTATGTTGCTTCCGAGAGATGTGTTATCTAAAACAGATATTTCATCTGTGGTTAACTCCCATCCAAGAGCTCCAATGTTTTCATCTAATTGTTCTGTTGTGTCACTGCCTGTTATTGCTACGGTAACTTCATTTTTGGATAATACCCACTGTAATGCAACTTGAGCCACAGATTTGTTTCTATTTTCAGATATGGTCTTCAATTCACTCAATATTGCTGGCGTACTACCTGACATGGATTTGTTGTATCTGGTTCGGTCTTTTGTTGCCCATGGTGAGTTAGGAGGAGGAGGTTGGCCGGCCTTGTAAGAACCGCTGAGTAGCCCAGCACCTATAGGACTAAATGCCATCATGCCTAATTCTTGGTCTCTTATTAATCCAAACAATTCGTTTTCAATTGTTCGATTTAGCAAGCTGTATGGGTTTTGAACACAGATGAAACGGTCTAAATTTAACTTATCTGCAATCCATAATGCTTTGCAAGCCTGCCAGGCGGAAAAATTAGAACACCCGGCATATCTTATTTTACCGGATGTTACTAAGTCATCTAAGGCTCTGAGTGTTTCCTCAAGTGGCGTTTTGTAATCATAACCGTGAAGTAGGTACACATCTATGTGGTCGGTTTTTAATCGTGACAGAGTCTTGTCTATCTCTCTCATGATGTGATATCTAGAGTTACCCGAATCATTAGGCCCATTGCCCACATCACTAAAGACTTTAGATGTAATCACAAGGTCGTCACGGTGTGATTTTAGAATGCCGGACAGTATTTCTTCCGATAAATTTTCGCCGACGTTGTAGAAATTAGAACAATCTATAAAATTAATGCCTTGATATATTGCGTGTTCGATTACACGTTCGGCTTCCTGGCGAGAATCTTGTTCTCTGAAACCAAGTCCTAGAGCTATCTTTGAAACCTTTACACCGGCGGCGCCAAAATTAACGAATTCCATCTATATCCTCATATAAACATAAAATAAAATAAAATAACGCTATATATTAGTGTCTCATATATGGATTCTGTCAATATTTCAATATTAACATTGCTCAGTTCCTAATTCAGGGCATCAAGTTGTCTGTTAATATCTTCAGATTCAGTGGATAAAACTTCACATTCATCCCAGAGAGTTCCAATTTCTTTTTGGGTGATTTCATATTCCTTTCCTGAAGTATTTATGTGAGTTGTATTTTCAAAGTCTTGTGGTTTAGAAAATAGTTTTTCCAGATGCTCGATTTTTTCCTCAAGAACGGCTAACTTTGCATAAATCTCCTCAATTCTGTTAGATATCTTACGTGATTTGTTTCGGAGATTTTTACGCAACTCTTTCTTTGAGAGATTAATATTCGATGTTGAAGCTTGATTATTTTGCGATTGGTCTATTAATTCAGTGTTAGATTGTATTGATTCTATTTGTTTACTATAAAGATAACTGTCGTAGTCACCTGGAAATATTTTAGGTTGTCCATTGACTACCTCGATTATTTTGTTGGCTACATGTTGTATTAATGTACGGTCGTGAGTTATGAAACAAATTGTTCCATTGTAATCGTTGAGGGCATCAGCAAGAATTTCTCTGGAAGGTATGTCAAGGTGATTTGTTGGTTCGTCCATAAAAATCAAATTACTCTTTTGAATCAATAATTTTGCCAGCGCTATTCTAGCTTTTTCTCCACCTGACAGGACGGACACGTGTTTATTAATGTCGTCGTCACTGAATAAAAAGCCTCCTAAAATATGTCTAAAAGTTTGTGTTGATTGATCAGGTGTGGTTTCGCGAAGTTCTTCAATGATTGTGTTATTGGGAGTTAGTAGTTCTAACACGTGTTGAGCATAATAGGATGTTATTACATTGTGTCCAATTTTACGTTCACCTTGATCAAATGGAAGTACACCCGCAAGTATTTTCAACATGGTGCTTTTGCCAGCTCCATTAGGGCCTACCAGCGCTACTTTATCTCCACGTGTCAGTGTTAGGTTTAAATCATTGTATACAACATTATCTCCATAAGATTTACGGATATTCTTAAGTTGAATTGTTTCTCGTCCGCTACGTGGAGGATCTGGAAAAGAATAGTTAACTCTCTTACTTACTCTGGGTGGTAGAACACGTTCAATATTCTCTATCTTTTTCAGTCGACTCTGAACCTGGCTGGCTTTTCGTGCTTTGGAACGAAATCGTTCCACAAAGCGCATCTGACGTTGAATTTCTCGTTCTTGTCTGGCTGCGCTAGATTCTTTAATTTTTATATACTTTTGTCTGGATGTAAGATAATCGTCATAATTGCCTTTAAACAACACTGCCTCGTCTGGTTCAATGGCTATTACTACATTTGCTACTTGGTTCAAAAAAGTTCTGTCGTGCGATGTGATTACAATACCTCCACGGAACGAACGCAAGTATTTTTCAAACCATAGGTTAGTTTCCAGATCTAAGTGGTTGGTAGGCTCGTCTAAAAGTAATAAATCTGGGTTTTTGAAAAGTAATTTGGCCAACGTGACTCGCATAATCCAACCTCCACTAAACTCATTGGTGAGTCTAATAAAATCGGATTGTTTGAAACCTAATCCCGACAGGATTTTTTTAGCTTCGTGTTCTCTGTAATATTCAGCATCTGTATCAAGAGATATTTCAAGTTGATTAAGCTGATTTAATAGTTTGGTTTGGTTATTGGAGTCGGTCTCTATCGCAAGCTTATCGTAGATGGTTGATATCTTGTTTTTTATATCTATTGCTTCTGAAGATGTATTGATCACTTCTTGCAATATCGTCCTGTTGGAAAAGTTGATTGGTTCTTGGTTCAAATATCCTACTGTTACATTACGAACCTTGGATATATTACCTGAATCTGGTGACACATTTTCAGCTAGAATGTTTAGCAATGTTGTCTTACCAGATCCATTTGCCCCTATGAGCGCTAAACATTCTCCTGGAGCCACGTTAAACGTAAGATTTCTAAACAAATCTCTAGCTCCGTAGGATTTACTGATATTGGAGACATTTAGCATCTTAAATAATAATGTATTGGGATTGAGAACAATCCTTGGCTTTTTGATTCATAATACCTAGAAATCGTTTCGGACTTTTATTGATTTGCCACTGCGTATCGATTCCCAACATGCAAGGCCAGTTGACACTACTTTTGCGCCTTCTTTAGCCCCTATCCATGGTTTGGTTCCATTTGTAACACAGTCGACCATATGCTTCATCATAACAATCATCTCAGCGTTATGCCCCCGATCAGTATTAGGGAACGAGATGTCATATTTACGCATTGGTATGTTTCCACATGGATCCAAGTGTGCAGCACCGTCTACGATACTACCTTTGGTTCCAAATATATTAAGTCCGTTCATTAGGAGATTAGGTGGATGAACAATCCCACACAGAGCTGCAACTCTGCCAATTTTGCCATTATTGAATTTCATGTTGATGATAAAATTATCTTCTTGTGGATAGTCTGTTGCTACATTTCCTCTAATCCCATAACAATGTACTTCTTCAACATCACCCATAAACCATCGAAGTGCGTCTATTGGGTGGCATGCGCCACCTAATAGCAAATCTTGAGGCATTTGTATACGCCAAGGTGTATCTATGTATACTGGTCTCAGGTCGTGTATATATGTAGCTTCGGCGAGTATGATATCCCCAATCATTCCAGCATCACATAGTCGTTTGGTTTCCATATGTTTTGCGTCACCTCGCATTGTTTGAGTGACAAGCAATACCAAACCAGTTTTGTCTACTGCTTGGACTATCTGTTCGGATTCTTCCATTGAATAGGCCATTGATTTAGTGACCATGACGTGTTTGCCAGCATCTAAGGCGTCCAGGATTTGATTTGTATGAACTGGACCAGGAGAATATATACCCACAACATCTACATCTTTTCTTCGTATCAATTCTTTATAATCTGTAGTAGTCGTATTAATGTTGTAATGTTTTGCGGTTTTCGATAATTTAGACTCGTTGATGTCACAAAGTGCGGTCACCTGCATTTGAACATCTTGGTTATTTGGTAGATTGGCTTGTAACAGCGTGTTTCCGTGGCCTAGTCCAATTATTCCTACTCTGAGCATTGTTAATACTTCCTTACTTATTTAAGAACAAATCTTTTGTGTTTGAGGTAGATTATACGGCGAACTATCCACATCACCGCAATAGCACCAATAGTCATGTATGTTTTCCCTAAAATTTGTCCCTCGATGAATTCCAAAGATCCAAAGGCTATCCACAGAAACAAGGCAGAATCTACCATTAGTCCTCCGATGTTACTGCTAGCTACAGCTATAATCCAACCTTTTCGTCGTAATGGGCTATATATTCCCCAATCTGTGAGTTCAGAAACCATGAAAGCGATTCCAGATGCCAGTGCCAGCTTTTGTGCGTCTTCGAGTATTCCAGATAAAAGAGCTCCAGATATAATTGCTGAAATGACCCAGAGTCTACCTCCACGTTCATGGAGCAAATCTCTAAATGTAAATGCTAGTCCAGCGAAGTAAACCCCAGCTGGAGCACTCATTCCAAATCCAATGGGTACGATGCCAAATCGTGCTAGAGTCCAGTTGGCTGCTGCAACTGTGATAACAAATCCAATCCATAGCAGGACAGGTATGTATTTTGATAAAGTCATAAATCCAACCGTTCTTTAGTTCTATAGATTACCAGATAGTTGCGATGTCATCCAAATTTGTTGATACATCACGTACACCTGAAACTAATTATTCACATTGTTGAATTTGCTAATGTGGTATTCTCCAATAATATTCAAACAACTCAAGATTCAGCGATTGTATTGTATAGGATCGTAGTGCAGTCAAATGCTAGCCTATGCTACCATTTAATTATGGATTCCAAATTTATCCGCAATTTTTGCATAATAGCTCACATAGATCATGGCAAATCAACTTTGGCAGATCGACTTATCCAAACTACAGGTACAGTTGACTCTAGAAACATGGTTGAACAACTGCTTGATTCTATGGATTTGGAACGAGAACGCGGTATTACCATAAAGGCTCAGGCGGTTCGGATGGAATATTCAAGTGATTCGGGACAACAGTATCAACTGAATTTGATTGATACTCCTGGGCATGTTGATTTCAGCTACGAAGTTTCCAGAAGCTTATCTGCCTGTGAAGGAGCTATTTTAGTTGTTGACGCTACACAAGGTATACAGGCACAGACTTTGGCTAACTGTTATTTAGCTATCGAACATGATTTAGCAATTATACCGGTTATTAACAAAATAGATTTAGATGTTGCTGAACCCGACAGAATCTCTTTAGAAATCCAGGAAGCTTTTGGCTTTAGTGATGATGAAATTGTTTTTACTTCAGCTAAGGATGGAACTGGAGTAGTTGAAGTTTTGGAAGCATTAGTTAATCGATTGCCTCCACCAAATGGTAATGAATTGGACCCACTTAGAGCGTTAATTTTCGATTCTAAGTATGATCCGTATAAGGGAGTTATCGCATATGTCAGAATCTTTGATGGAGTCTTGAAATCGGATAGCAGGCTTAAAATGATGTCTACTGGTATGGAGAGTGACACTTTGGAAGTTGGAGTTTTTGGACCAGATGCAACAAAAGTCACACAACTCGTTGCTGGGGAAGTTGGATATGTAGCTACAGGCTTAAAAAGTGTTGGAGATGCACCTGTGGGAGATACTATTACCTTGGCTAAACAACCGTCAGTATCTCCATTGAAAGGATACCAACCGTTGAAGCCAATGGTTTTTGCTGGCCTTTATCCAGCTGATGGAGAAGATTACCTTGCTCTAAGAGAATCTTTGGAAAAACTCAGGCTTAATGATGCTGCTTTAACGTTTCAACCAGAGAGTTCGAAAGCTCTCGGATTTGGTTTCAGGTGTGGGTTTTTGGGATTACTTCATATGGATGTTGTTCAGGAAAGATTAGAACGAGAGTATGGAGTCAATATACTTGCTACTTCACCAAGTGTTGCCTATAGGGTGGTTTTTAACGACGGTTCAATTCATGAAATTGATAATCCATCAAATTTACCGCCCTTGCAAGATATAAATGAAATTCAGGAACCTTGGTTAGATCTTAGTATCATTGCACCTGCTAATTTTATTGGTGCAATTATGGATTTGGTTAATGGACGGAGAGGTGAATACAAAAGAATGGAGTATTTGCAGGCCAGTGGTGTGTCAACAGATGATAAGAAAACTGTCTCGTCAACTCGAGTTCTTATAGAATATGCTGTCCCGTTGTCTGAAGTTTTAGTAGATTTTTATGATCAACTAAAAGCGAGAACTCAAGGATATGGTTCTATGGATTATTCATTCACCAAATATATAGTTGGAGACTTGGTACGATTAGACATTTTGGTTGGAGGTGAGTCTGTAGATGCGTTGTCTGTTATTTCTCACAGAGATATAGCTCAACACCAGGGTAGGAATCTAGCATCTAAATTACGTAATCTTATACCTCGTCAATTATTTGAAGTACCAATACAAGCAGCAATTGGAAATCGTATAATCGCTAGAGAGACGATAAAGGCGTTAAGGAAAAATGTTCTTGCGAAATGTTACGGTGGAGATGTTACTAGGAAACGTAAGTTATTGGAAAAACAAGCTGAAGGCAAGAAACGTATGAAACGAGTAGGGCATGTGGAAATTCCACAAGAAGCGTTTCTTAGTATATTGAAAATCGACCGGTAGAACGAATAATTTATTAAATTACATTGACACCTAATAATTAGTCATCTAACATGCTATCTGGTCGTGCTAGGTGGGGAGATAGCGGTGCCCTGTACTCGCAATCCGCTCTAGCGAGACTGAATTCCTCTTGGAGGTCCACTTTTCGAAACCTCTTCCTCTAGAAAACGATGTTGAGAACTTGGTCCTACGCGGCGAAAAACTGTGAACCCCGTCAGGTCTGGAAAGAAGCAGCGGTAAGCGGTGTATTTCGGGTGACGTAGGTTAGCCTGGTTTGAGTCGACTTTTAGAGAAACGTTTTCGGAAAAGATCGAATGGGGGTGCACGACCTATTATAAATTTCAGAACCGTTGGGTTGTTACTTACTTGAGTTGTAACGTTCACATTTACCCTGTGTAGAATAATAGATGTCTTATACTGCGTTAAATCGTCCCAAAAAATCACTGGGTCAAAATTTCCTCGTTGATAGACGAGTTCTTAAAAAGATAATTGAGTCGGCTGATCTTACTTCAAATGATGTAGTTGTTGAAGTTGGTGCTGGGCGTGGCTTTCTTACAGAAGGTTTATCCTCGCAAGTTGGTGAAGTCATTGCTGTTGAGATCGATGATGATCTTGTGGCTCATTTAAAAAATAAGTTCTGTGATTTCCCTAACGTAAATATAGTACATGCTGATATTAGGAAAGTTGACTTTAAGTCATTAGTTCCAATAAACAAACAATATAAAGTTGTGGCTAATTTACCTTACTATGCAGCTTCATACATCGTCAGGAAATTCCTTGAAACAGAACATAAACCTGAATTGATTGTGTCGACGGTTCAGAGAGAAGTGGCTCAGAACATGACTGCACTTCCAGGGAAAATGAGACTTTTGTCGGTTATGATCCAACTTTATGGTAAACCCAGGATAATTTCATATGTGCCAGCAGGTTCATTTAGACCGTCACCTAAGGTAACGTCAGCAATAGTTAAGATAGATGTATATTCTCAAAAGATCCTGTGTTTGGAATCTTATGAAGACTTCATAAGATTGGTGAAAGTTGGATTTGCTGCTCCCAGGAAACAATTGCACAATTGTTTCCAACATGGATTGTCAATACCGCCTGAAACCGTAAAAGATGTATTTGAACTTGCGGAGATTGATCCAAAACGTCGAGCACAAACGCTTTCAATGATTGAGTGGGGTCGGTTATATGAAACATGCAGGGCAAGAAAAATATAGGAATGATCGAATTGCAACATGACTCGCAAGTGTGATTTCTTATTGTGTAGTGTGATGTAAACCTTTTATATAGTTGCTGGATGGGTTACTTCATAAGAATTTCCTGTGTATTACTAAATAAAAAAATAAAAATCTCAAAAGTAGTTTTGTTACATGTTAACAGTTTTGGCTTATGCAAAGATCAATCTTTCTCTCGAAGTCTTGAATCGTAGAGATGACAAATACCACGAAATCGTTTCTGTCATGCAAACGGTTAATTTATACGATGTTTTGAAGTTTGAGTTGTCTGATACGATTTGCTTGAAAAGTACGTGTATTCACATTGATGATTCAAACAATTTGGTTGTCAAAGCTGCAAAACTATTACAGTCAAAAACAGGAACCACTAAAGGTGTGTCGATAAATCTAGATAAAAAAATCCCCTTGTCAGCTGGGTTAGGAGGTGGCAGTAGTGATGCAGCAGCCACATTGAATGCTCTGAATGTTCTCTGGGAACTGAATCTTTCTCATGGCAATTTGATGGCTATGGCTTTAGAATTGGGATCTGATGTGCCATTTTTCATACACGGTGGGACAGCTTTTGTTTATGGTCGAGGAGAATCAGTTAAAAGACTTAAGGTAAACGATTTATGGAAAATGGTGATTTTGTCGCCAACTATAGATATTCCAGGCAAAACTGCTAGGCTTTATGGCAAACTTAACCAAGAACATTTTACAAAAGGACTTTTAACCAGGAAATTAAAATCACGTATATTGGGTGGAGGAGACGTGCCTCCACAGTTACTTTTTAACGTTTTTGAAGGTGTGGCGTTTGAGGCTTTTACTGAATTGAAACATTATTGGGACACTTTTCATTACGCTGGAGCTAGAGAAATTCATTTGGTTGGAAGTGGTCCATCTATGTTTGCACCAGTAATGAGTGAAAGTGAGGGGTTTAAATTACAGTCTGCTCTCAGACATGTTTATGGTTGGGAAGCTTATTTAGTTGATGCTATACAACCCATGTAGAGGTCATGGTATGAATGAATTAATAGCTGGCATGGCAAGTGGAGTAATAATGGCATGCGTGTTTGTGTGTGTTCTTGCTATAACATTGGTGTCTTTTTTCAAAGAATCAGCTATCAAGTCTGACAACATAATAACCCGAATCTCATTAGGCAACATGGTTTTCCTACTGGTAATTCTACCGTATCCTATGTGGGGAATAATTGGTGTGGTTTTGGGATTACTGTATAAACTTAGTCTACTCGCACTCCCTGGGCCTGGTTTGGGCAGTCCTAATTTATGGTTTACGATTGGTATAATCACTGTGACTGTGATTATGATAGGACCTTTTGCAATTATTCTTAAACAGATACGAATGAGTCTTTTGGTAACTGCATGCATATTTGTTGGTATATTCGGGTGGTTCATGCCATATTTTGCGACATAATGATTGATGATTTGTTTTGATGGTAAAGTTAGATTTTAATGTGGCCTATGTAGATGAGTGTAAGTTTTATTTGAAGGATCCGACTTCGTGTGGGTGATCCATATAACTTTTATTGTGTGAATTAGTATGTTGAAACCATCGCTAGAACAGTCGATTTTTGAAGATGTTTGGGTGTGTATTGATCTTGAAACCACTGGGTTGTCGTATGAAAACGACGAAATAATTGAGATAGGCGCGGTGAAATTTCAAGGTGTTAACAATGTTGAAACTTTCCAGACATTTATAAATCCACAAAAACAACTGAGTGATTTCATAAAAAATTACACGGGGATAAGGCAAGAAGATGTTGAACATGCTCCATCTTTTAGTTCTGTTTCTGGTAACTTGGCGTCATTTATAGGTTCTTCACCGATTGTGGGGCATAATATAAAATTCGACATGGAATTTTTGGAAAGGCAAGGCTTCCATATAAACAATCCTAAATGTGACACTTGGGATATAGCTCATATTATGTTGCCGGGCATTCAGAGCTACTCTCTTCAAAATTTAGTTTCTTATATGAAACTTGAGTGTCAACGTCCCCATCGTGCTTTGGATGATGCTATGGCTACCAAAGAGGTATTCATTGAATTATTGAAAAAAATGTGTGAATTGGATACTCACACGTTAGTTGAAATAGATCGTTTGTCAAAGAGCTCATCATGGAATATGGCATATTTGATGAATAGGATGATATCAAGTCGGATTGAAGACGAACGTGTTACCAGTGCCCCTTTGAGTAATGACAGAATGTTATTGAGTGATTCTAATTTAGATGTAGTAGGTACCAGTGCTAGCAACTTAACCTTACGCTTGAAACAAGCAAAACCCTTGAAGCCAAATAGTAGCATTGTTGATTTTGATGAGGAATTTGTGGCTTCTTTGTTAGCTAAAAATGGACCTTTACACAATGTATTGCCTGGTTTTGAATCTCGCCCTGAACAGGTAACGATGACTCGTGAAGTGTCTAGAGCCATAAATAACCAAATGAGCCTTGTTGTAGAAGCTGGTACTGGAGTTGGAAAATCACTTGCCTATTTGATTCCTGCTGCTATTTACGCGTTAAAAAACCAGAAACGAGTTGTTATATCCACTAATACAATCAATTTACAGGAACAATTATGCAAGAAAGATGTGCCTTTATTGATCGAAGCCTTGAATGCTATAGATGATATTTCAGCGAAAGATCTGAGATTTACTCAGCTGAAAGGTCGTGCAAATTATTTGTGTTTACAAAGATGGAATAATTTGCACATGAATGAGGCTTTATCTGAAAATGAAGCTATGATTTTGGCCAAGATTCGTGTTTGGTTACAAGATACTGATTCAGGTGATAGAAGCGAACTTAATCTAGGGAATTCCGCATTAATATGGGAACGTTTATCCGCGCAGGGAGCCGTTAAATGCCCAGGAGTTAAGGGTCCATGTTTCTTGCGTGCTGCTCGAGAAAAAGCTACTGCATCTCATTTAGTTATAACAAACCACGCCTTGCTATTATCGGATTTAGTAACGGGTGGTTCGATTTTACCTGACCACGATGTACTAATAGTTGACGAGGCGCACCATTTAGAAGAAGAAGCGACTAGAAGATTGGGCTTTGAGTTAGGTCGTTATAACCTAGATGAGTATCTTAATTCGTTTAACAAAGATCACGGGTTTGTGAGAGAAACATTGAAGTTGTTGCGTGGGTTATCTTCTAATTCGAGTAGGTTGAAATCTTTTCAAGAAATAGTTGACAAGATGAATCCGTTGGTAAATGAAACATCGGATCAATTCACTAGTTTACTTGCTTATATGATGAAATTTATTAACAGTTACCTATATGACATGTTTGAACGGAATGATTCTTTGAGAATTACCAAGGGTATTAGAAGTCAACCTGAATGGTCAAACTTAGAGATGGAATGGCAAAAAGTTGATATACGACTAATGGAACTTGCTAAATTTACAGACCGTTTACAAATTGCATTGGAAGGATTTGAGAATTCTGGATTACTCAATCATGAAGATATGATGTCTGAAGTAAGCAACGTCCAACAGATTGGCATTGAGTTACGTCATAGATTAGCCGAATTTGTTACCTCTCCAGATAAAAATGGTATTTATTGGATAACCTGGAAAAATCGTGGTAGAGATCCTGTTATGCATTCAGCGCCACTTCACGTTGGTGAAATTCTAGACAGAGAACTTTTTTCTAAGAAAAGTACAGTTGTGATGACTAGTGCTACACTGAGCACTAATAACGAATTTACTCATTTCAGAGAACGAATTGGTTTTACGGACCCTCAAGAACTTTTACTTGGATCTCCGTTTGAGTTTTCAAAGTGTGCGAACCTTTTGATTCCTGAAGACATGCCAGAACCTCGATCAAAATCATATCAGGTTGCGGTAGATCAAGCCATCATGGATGCTGCATTAGCAGTAGGTGGACACACAATGGCTTTGTTCACATCACAAGCTTCACTTAAGTTTACAGCGGAAGCGATTAGAGGGAAACTTAAACCTTTGGGGGTTCCTGTATTGGCTCAAAATATAGATGGAACACCTACACAATTAATGCGTAGGTTCCTTAATAATCCCAAGGCAGTACTTCTTGGAACCTCAAGTTTTTGGGAAGGTGTGGACATAGCTGGAGAAGCTTTAGAAGTGCTTTTGTTAGCACGATTGCCATTTAATGTTCCATCTGATCCAGTTTTTGCTGCACGTTCAGAACTTTACGAAACTCCATTTTATGAGTATGCCGTGCCACAGGCTACTCTCAGATTCAGACAAGGTTTCGGGCGTTTAATTCGTTCAAAGACTGATAGAGGAGTAGTAGTTGTATTAGATCGTAGAATCATATCTAAGGGGTACGGGAAATCATTTATAGGATCTTTGCCAGATCTTCCTGTGAAAACTTGTAAACTGGGTAGTATGAGTGATGAAATTCGAGATTGGATTGGGAGATAGGGAGTGTTCATTCCATTTACAAAACCACTAGATTTACCCAATACATTGGAAAGTGGTCAGGCTTTTAGATGGAGACGAGAACTAACATCAGATGATAAACAGTGGTTTACTGGAGTAATATTTAATAATATTGTCAGAATGTGCCATGTTCCATATGGTATTGAATTTCAATGTAGTCCAGACGACGAAGCCGTTTTGAAGCCACTGATTTCCGACTATTTGAGGCTTGGTGACGATTTAGAAGGAATTTATCAGTCTATAGCTATCGATGATTGGATGACAGAAGCTGTTTCTCAATATCATGGTATGCGTCTATTGCGTCAGGATCCCTGGGAATGTTTGGTGTCATTTTTGTGTTCTCTGACATCAAACATATCACGTATCAAAAATAACGTTGAAGATCTTGCTACACATTTTGGGCAACCCATAATATTTGGTGACTTAATTAGACATACTTTTCCAACTGCTGCTCAACTGGCTTCAGTTGGTGAAAAACAGCTACGAGAATTACGTATTGGATTTCGTGCGAAATATATTCACATTGTTTCAAACATGGTATCGGAAAATAGACTAGATTTAATGAGTTTGAGATCAGATTCATATGCCAGTTCATTGGAACTGTTAACTAAATTCCCGGGTATAGGAGATAAAGTTGCTAATTGTATTTTGTTGTTTTCAATGGATAAGTTGGAAGCTTTTCCGGTAGATGTTTGGATTGATCGTGTTCTCAGAGAGATATATGACGACGCAATAGGGGTTGGGAAAATATCTCAAAAAAACCAGATGCGTTTGTGGGCACAAAACTATTTTGGAGATTATGCTGGATATGCCAACCAGTATTTATTTCATCGGCGCAGACTGCATAAAAAAGTCAAGAATTGATACCATTTCTTGGGTATCTTGAATGACTGTGATCGCTATGCTATCCTACCGCTGATCGGGGAGTGGCGCAGCTTGGAAGCGCACCTGCATGGGGTGCAGGGGGCCGCTGGTTCGAATCCAGTCTCCCCGACCATTTTTGAACATGACGTTTTGGTGACATTCATTAGGTAGAGAGGTTTTTTGATGAGATTGCAAGGAAAAGTTGCCCTTATGACAGGGTCTGCACACGGAGTCCAAGGAGAAGTTATGGGATTTGGTGGGGCAACAGCTTGGTTGTTCTCACGTGAGGGTGCGAAAGTCGTTTTGACCGATATAGATGAGAAAAATGGAGAAAAGACCGCATCACAGATAAGGAATGCGGGTGGAGATGCCATATTTTTGCGTTTGGACGTTACTAAAGAACAAGATTGGATAAATGCTATAGACGTTGCTGTATCAAAATTTGGCAAATTAAATATACTTCTAAATAATGCAGGAGCTTCCGATGGTTCTACGGTCGAAAATCTCTCCTCAGATACTTGGGACAAGTATATGGATTTGCTTGTTAAAGGAGCTTTTTTGGGTACCAAATATGTCATTCCGGAGATGCGTAAACAGGGAGGTGGTTCGATTGTAAATATTGGCTCTATTTCTGGCATGGCTGGTGGCGGAAGCACAGCTTATCGCTCTGGTAAAGCCGCAATACGATTTTTCACTAAAGCTACTGCTATACAGTATGCTAAAGAGAATATAAGGGCCAACTGTATACATCCTGGATACTTTGACACGCCTATGACACACAGCGGATTTTCTGACCCAGAATCCGAATATTCAAAAAGACACATGGAGAAATCTCCAATGAGAAGATGGGGGCACGTCGATGATATCGCATATGGTGTTTTGTATTTAGCTTCAGATGAGGCTTCTTTTGTTACAGGAGCTGATTTGATTATTGATGGTGGTGTCACCGCACAGGAATGAGGTTTTACATCGCCATCAATAAAAATGCCTCGGGTATAGTTCTCAGCATTAGTAGAATAAATTGTATAAATTAAGTGGAGGTTATTAACGTGTCTATAAATAAAAAAATCCCATCGTTACCTGATGAACTTGTTCCATATCCAGTTGTTGCAAACATAGGATTTGGTCAAGGACCAATATTCGATAAAGAAGGAAACCTTTTTTTTGCTAATTATGTAAAAGACGGGACAATTGGACGTATGTCTTCTAACGGCAGAGTGGAGGTTTGGGCCCATACTGGAGGGCAGGCTAATGGTTTGTGGGTGGATGCTTACAAAAATGTGGTAGTCGCTGATGTTGGAGGGGACGATGGAAGAGACGGCAACAGTAGATTAAGTAGGATCCATCCAGTTACTAGGCAGTTAGAAGTGATTACTGATAATTATGAAGGACGTGAGTATGGTGGGATTTATGCGGTTTGTTTGGATTCTGATGGTACTATCTATTTCTCAGATCCACGAGGCAGTAATCTTGAAAATCGAATAGGCGCTGTGTATATGGTGAAAATGAACTCTGATAATGACCCAGTGAATGTTATAAAAGTAGCTGACGGCCTTGCTTATCCAAATGGATTGGCTTTTTACCCAGGGGATGAAAGTAGATTTTTCGTCGGAGAGGTTCAGACTAGACGAATATTAGAATATAACCGGAAATCTGACGGTACTTTGTCCAATGGTCGCATAGTTTTCGAATTTCCAGAAATCTATATAACCTTTTGGGGGCGACATCGACAGATTGCGATGTCTGGATTTAGATTTGATGAATATAACCGTTTGTGGGTGTCTCGCTGGCCTGGTTCAACCATTGATGTAGTGGATGTGGATAATGGAGAATTACTTGCCAGCTATGAAGCTGGAGGTGAGGGAGTATCTAATGTGTGTTGGTGGGGAGACTCTATTTATGCAACGGTTGCCAATCGTCATAGCATCCATCGTATGCATGTTGGCGTTTGTGGAGCACCGACTATTCCGTAAGGTTAATCTATAAATAGTAATTCGGATTTCCACTCTAAAGGATAAATCTAATATAGGTTCTGTGAGGAATTACAGGAATTTGCTTGTGTGATTTGTGACGAGTTATATTGTTTGTGAATATGGAGTATCAATAAATGCATCAAAGTTCACTGTCTAAGGAACTCCTAGAGAATGCTTTGCCAGATTTGGTAAATAATATTAGCCTAGAAGGTTTGGTTGACTCAGTAAAAATCACTAGAGATGAATTTGGAATACCACATATAAAAGCCAAATCAGTACGCGACGTGTTTTTTGGACAAGGTTTTGCTACAGCCCAAGATCGTTTGTGGCATATGGATTATGATCGTCTTAGAGCCTATGGTAGGTGGAGTGAATGTGTAGGTAAGTCAACTGTAGAACAAGACAAAATGATGAGACGATTCCAGATAGAATCTAGTGTCAAAGATGACTATCGTGTGATCAATTCCGATGCATCTTCTATGTTGGACTCATATGCAGAGGGAGTTAACGCATTTATTAATTCCACCAATAGCTTACCAATAGAATATGAGATACTCGATAGAGCCCCAGATGAATGGATGCCATGGGATTGCTTGGCTGTGTTTAAAGTAAGACATATATTAATGGGTACCTTTGAAAGCAAATTCCATATGGCTAGATTGATAAATATTTTAGGGCCCGAAAAGGTGTCTAGTTTTGTAAGAGGCTACCAGAATGGTCATTTGCTAATTGTTCCACCGGGGACAGAGTATGACGGAGCAAGATTAGAAAGTTTCGAGTCACTCACTGCTGGATTTGAGGCTATAAAATTCTTTGAAGATATTCAGTCTGGTAGCAACAATTGGGCTTTGTCAGGTATGCGTACTGAATCAAAAAAACCACTTGTTGCTGGAGACCCACATAGATCTTTGGATACTCCTAATGTTTATTACCAAAATCATATATCGTGTGACAAATTCGATGTTATAGGATTGTCTTTTCCTGGGTGTCCTGGATTTCCTCATTTTGGACACAACAAAGATGTTGCATGGTGTGTAACTCATGCTGGTACTGATTATCAGGATTTGTATCTGGAGAGGTTTAACAAAGAAGACAAAACACTTTATGAGTACATGGGTGAATTTAAACCGGTGGATATACGTCATGAAGTAATTAATGTTCGTGATGATGTTCCTATTAATATGGATGTACTTGTGACTCATCATGGTCCTGTTATTACAGAAGATCTAAGCAAAGGGTATGGACTGGCTTTAAGATACACTGCGTTGTCTGAGCCTGTTCGTGTTTCGGAATGTATTTTTAAGATGCTAAGTGCCTCGGATGTTGATGATTTAGATAGCTCAATGGAGAATTGGGTTGACCCTTGCAACAATTTCGTTTTCGCAGATATCCATGGTGATATTGGTTATCTAAATCGAGGAAAAGTGCCGATCAGAAATATGGCGAATGCTTGGCTTCCAGTCCCAGGTTGGACAGGTGAATATGAATGGCAGGGATTTATCCCATTTGACGATCTTGTTAGATCTAAAAACCCAGGAACTGGATATGTTGTTACTGCAAATAATCGAATTGCGGGTAAGGATTACCCATACTACATGGCCTTAAATTATTCCCCTGAACATCGTGCCAGACGTATATTGGATCGGTTGGAAGTCATGCAAAATGCAACGATAAATGATATGAGTTCGATTCATGCTGAAAGGGTATCTATCCCAGCTCTTATATATAGGGATTTGTTGATTAGATTAAAACCGAAGGACAACTTTGTACGCAAGGCGTTGGAAAAGCTGATTAAGTGGAATGGTAGTATGGATGCCGATGAAGTGGCACCGACTATATATAGCGCCTTTAGATGTCGTCTTGATGAGTTAATAATAAATCATGTGCATGGGTTGGATGCTATTAAAATAATCAGTGGGTCAGGTATAGGTAATGATACTCATTTGTCTAGATTGTCAAATTTGTCTGTTGAAATGTGTGAAAAGAACGACATTTCATTTTTGCCTAAAGGAGAAACTTGGGCATCATTTTCTATAAAAGTATTTATCGAGAGTATATCAGAGTTGAGAGATAGACTTGGTGACAATATAGATTCCTGGCTGTGGGGAAGATTACATTATACGAGACATAGGCACACACTTTCAGACTATCACCCCAAAATGAGTGCTTTATTAGATCCCCCATCGGTTCCAATGGGAGGTGACGGTGACACACCGCAGGCTGCTGCATACTCATCGTCCGAACATTTTGTGATGACAAGCGCTTCGGTTGCCAGATACATATTTGATACTAGTGATTGGGGTAATTCGAGTTGGGTTGTACCACTGGGGTCGTCAGGTCACCCTGGTAGTAAACATTATGCAGATCAGATGTCTTTGTGGAGCCAAGTTGATTTAATTCCAATGTTATATGATTGGGATATTATCGAAAAATCTTGTGATTCGAATCAAATACTTACCCCGAAATGATTCGTTATTAAATCATAGTTTGGGAGATTATTATGTCTAAACCATACGAAGGATCTTATCAACAATATGATGTGGTATGTCATGCAAACACGATGATACCCATGCGAGATGGTGTTTGCCTTGCGACAGACATTTATTTGCCTGCTTTAGATGGAAAACCAATTGACGGTAAATTCCCAGTAATATTAGAACGCACACCTTACGATAAGTCTTCACCAAAAGATGTTAGTAAAGGCAAGTTCTTCACTCGTAGAGGTTATGTATGTGTCATGCAAGATGTGAGAGGCAGGTTTAAGTCAGAAGGAGAGTGGTATCCGTTTGCTAAGGAAGCTCCTGATGGCTACGATACTGTCCAATGGCTTGGGAATCAGACATGGAGCAATGGAATGGTTGGTACTATGGGAGGATCATACAATGGCAGTGATCAAGCCGCACTTGCAACACTAAATCCGTCTCATTTAGCTACCATGGTTATTTCTGTGGGAGCTTCTAATTACTATCACAGTTCTATGAGACATAATGGGGCCTTAGAACAGAGATTCTTGATTTATGCTTTCAATATGGCTATTACTAGCAAGGAAGCTGAAGCCGATCCTTCGCTAAGAACTGCCTTACAGGATTTTTTCACAGAAGAACTGGATGATATCGTCCGTAAATTTCCTCTCAAGGAAGGTGCTACTATCCTACGAAGATTGCCATCTTATGAGAAGTGGGCAATAGATATATTAACTACAGGCGAATATACGGAATACTGGAAACAGAGAGGATACGCAATATCTGAATATTACGATGAACATGCTGACGTGCCAACTCTTTATTTAGGTGGTTGGTATGATTCGTACGCTCGTAATACATGTGATAGTTATGAAATGCTTAGCAAGATAAAAAAGTCGCCACAACATTTGTTAATGGGTCCATGGACTCATGGTGGTTTTGAAGTTACATATGCTGGTGATCTTGAATTCGGCACAGAATCTCCAATTAACCAAAATGACGTTCATCTTGCTTGGTTCGATTATTATCTTAAGGGAATGGTTACCGAAGTGAGTGAATGGTCACCTGTACAGATATTTACGATGGGCAAAGGGAAATATAAATTCGATAGTGACCAAGGTGTTAAAGTCTTTGGAGCAGCCAATGTAATTTCTGCGCCAACATCGGATCGAGTAAACCATGGAGGATATTGGCGTGGTGAGTCAGATTGGCCGTTGCCAGGTACTGATTTTGTGCCATATTATCTTTGTGGAGATGGCACTTTATCTGAAAAACAAGACTTACGACAATTGGATATAACTTCCTATAGATTTGATCCTACTAATCCAGTTCCAACTATCGGCGGGGGTATTTCTGCGGCTACTCCTATCATGGAACCGGGTGCATTTGATCAGCGTGGACGTGCTGATTTCTTTAATTGTGTTGATAGATTACCTCTTAATGCCAGACACGATGTTGTGAGTTTTCAGACTGATACCTTAGATAAAGATGTGGAAGTAACTGGGCCTATTGAAATGCATTTGTGGGCATCTTCTTCGGCAGTTGATACTGATTTCACTGCAAAGTTGATAGACGTTTATCCGGCTAGTATAGATTATCCGGAAGGTTTGTCCATTAACTTGACCGATTCTATTATACGTGCACGATATCGTAACGGATGGGAAAAACCTGAAATGATGAAACCTGGCGAAGTTTATGAATTTGTGTTCAAGTTATACCCAACATCAAATATATTTGCG
>CAZSCD010000158.1:0-26236 GCA_964605345.1 uncultured Dehalococcoidia bacterium | reverse complement strand
GGATTCAGGCTCTGATGGTCAAGGATACCAACAGGATTCAGGCAATGATGGTCAAGGTCCAAGCGAGTTTGGGTTTGATCAACAGTGCGTTGAAGAGAGTTTAGGAAAAGAGCGGTCCGACGAAATTTTTTATGCTACTTCAGAGGTGATGTTTACGGAAACAGAGATGAGCTTAATTGAGGAATGTATAGCTGGGGATAAACCTGAATCCACTGAAACTAAATCATTGCTTACACAGAATGTTACTCCTATGGAGGATGTTATAGATTCCAGGGCACAATTGCCATACGAATTAACATCAGATGTTTGTCCAGTTGGTTACTCAGGATTGGCATCCACGATGGAATTTGTATGGCAGCCAAGTCCAATGCAATCAGGCGATATTGCCAACATAGTTTTCTCACCTTCAGATCCAGATGTCGTATATCTAGGCGTTGAAGTGAATGCTCATAGTCTTTACAAATCCAGGGATGGTGGTAGAACCTGGGAACGAATCCACACATTTGATCACTCTAAGGATCTTGCAGTACATCCCAATAATTCAGATGTATTATTCTTAAACGATTCCAATGCTGTTTGGAAGACAACTTCGGGTGGTGAAGTGAAATCTACTAAAGATCTACGTGAAGGTGCAATGAAAATTGTCTTGACTAGTCCGTATGGATATGGACCTTCAGAAACGTCTTTTTCTACAGTGGCCATAGCACCTAGTAATCCCTCAATAGTTTATGTTGCTATGAAGGGAGGTGGAGGGCAATTGAATGTTGGGAAACTGTATAGATCAAACGATGAAGGAACCTCCTTTTCTGAAATTGTTCTCGAAGTGGACCCAAGTAATCCCGCGACATTCAATGTTCTCAAAGTGGACCCAAATAATCCAGATGTAGTTTTTGCTGGTAGTAGAAATGGCGTATATCGTTCTGCAGATGGTGGTAAATCGTTCACTTTTTTGACTTCTGCACGAGATGTTGTTGGTTTGGATAGTGTGGATGGAATAAAATTAATCGCTGCAACTGCCGATGGTATACTCAAATCCGATGATGGAGGGCTGAACTGGACCACATATGTGGATGGTTTGCCTTCTAAGATAGTTCTTAGAGTTAGAATTGCTTCTTCATCTCCTAATGTAGTGTGGGCAACCACTCTTGACGGAGTGGTTCGCTCAATGGACGGTGGTGTTACTTGGCAAGATGTATCTGGAAATATTCCAGCACGAAATCTTCAGTCAATTGCTGTTCATCCTAGTGATGAGAATGTGGCTATTGTGGCTACTGAAACATTTAACTTTTCTGTCCTTTCAGATGGTTTGTTCCAAAGGGGACAATATTACTCTCAAGGAGTATACAGAACTGAGGATGGTGGAGTGACTTGGATTAGATCGGACGAGGGTATTATTGAGGATACACTTGTAGATATCACAGCCCATCCAACCAGACCATTCGAAGTATGGGCAACCCAGAACGCTTCCAGAGGGGTTTACAGGTCACGTGATGCCAGCCAAACGTGGTCATTATCTCCTGGGTTACTTACTCATTATGCTATGCGAATGGTTTTCTTTCCTTCTGATCCAAATAAAGCCATTATCACTAGTTCACATACCGGAGAAGATTTTGGAATAACCTATGATTCGGGAGTTAATTGGAGTGTTACTTCTGAGCAAACGTTCCTGCAGAGTGTTAAGTTTGAACCAGAACGTTTCATACGCCAAGTACAGGGAGGTGATATTCATATTCATGGTGTAGCCATTGACCCAAATGACCCACAAATAATTTACGTAGGGACTATTCATGATCCTGCTACATTTTCTCAGAAACCCTTATCAGGTTCCCATATTTTCAAATCTTCAGATGGGGGCACATCTTGGGTTGAGATCGGAATAAATTATCCTAGACACATAGAGACTTCTATTCGCGAAATCAAATTAGATCCACAGAACCCTAAAATTATTTACTTGGGAACATCTTCGAGAGAATCTATTCATGGTAATGGCCTTTGGCAATCTCTTGATGCTGGAGATACTTGGACCAAGTTTGTTTCTGGGATTCCAGAGGATGAAAGTGTCAACTCTATAATTATTCATCCAACTGAATCTAATTACCTGTTAGTTGCTACTGAGACAGGTGTATATAGATCAGTTAATCAAGGGTTTAATTGGGATTTGGTCGACAGTTCTGGATCTGCATATGACATGGAATATGATCCAGCCAATCCAGATGTTGTGTACGTTGCTTCTCAGCAAGGTGTTTTGGTAAGTAAGGACTTTGGCTTAAACAGGGAAAATGTCTCCTCTAATCTACCTAGTGAAGATATTACAGCTATTGCAGTAAATTGCAATGGAACGGTTGTATATGCTGGTGTGAAAGAACAAGGCTTGTTCTATGCGGTATCAAATTCACTGTCTTCAATACCTTTGGATACCACCACAGGTGTGGAATATGGTTCTTATCGGTTTAGCGATTATAAATGAAAAAAATCAGAGTGACAGAACTTCGCTTGAATAAACATGTAAGCTGCCAACTCAATAATTATTTTAATTGGGAAAAAACTAGTTGAATGTTAGGACGTGCAGACATACAAACTAGATTCGATGTGCTTGTTATAGGAGCAGGTGTAGTTGGTGTTTGCTGTGCTTATTTCCTTCGAGAAACTGGTAGAAAAGTATTGCTTGTTGACAAGGAAGATATTGCTGCAGGATCTTCATATGGTAATGCTGGACAAATTGTTCCCGGCCACTGTTTTCCTTTAGCTCAACCAGATAATTTCAGCCAAGTCTTGCGTTGGCTTTTCAATCCTGAAAGTCCATTTTACATTCGACCTAGGATGGATATTGATCTTCTTTCTTGGTTATGGCGATTTCATCGTGCCTCGAATGTAAATCACAGAAATAAGGCCATGCATGTGATTAGAGATTTGATCATGGAGAGTCGAGAATTATATCGTTCTTTTAGTGAAATGGATGATATGGAATTTGGACTTAAAATGAACGGTGCCATGCATATTTATAGTACAGAGAATGGGTTTCGTCATGGTAAACATGAAGCACAACTGGTCAACAATATGGGTGGTATTCATTCGGAATTCTTAAATAAGAATGAGGTTTCAAGTAGATTGGGAGGAGTAACAGCGAATATTGCAGGTGGGATTTATTATCCAGAAGATGCACATTTGATTCCTGCAGACTTCGTAAAATCTCTTGCAATAAGATTTCAGACTATCGGAGGTGATTTCTTGAACTCTACGCTAGTTCAAGGTTTTGAAAGAGATGATCGAAAGATTACAGCAATTAAAACTTCCAGGGGCATCTTGCAAGCCGATGAAATTATTGTGGCTACAGGATCTTGGACTCCGAATATCATTAGAGAACTTAGTATTAAAGTCCCTATCCAGGCTGCTAAAGGGTATAGTTTGACATATCGTAGGCCTGTGGGCATTCAAGAAATCCCGGTTTTATGTGGAGAAAGTCGTGTTGCAGTTACTCCTATGGGAGATACGTTAAGATTTGCAGGTACTCTGGAGTTAGTAGGTTTGGATTCATCTATAAACCAACGTCGTGTTGATGCCGTAGCACGAGCTCCTTCAAAATACATTCCTGAATATGACTCAACATATATGGATCTTATAGAGGTATGGGCTGGACTCAGGCCAGTAACTCCTGATGGCCTTTCAATGTTAGGTAGATCACCTTCATTTGACAACTTAATATTAGCTGCTGGGCATGCAATGATTGGTATGGCATCCGGTCCTGCTAGCGCTAAATTAATTACTCAAATCATAACTGGAGAACCTACATTTATGGATGTATCATTAATGGATCCAGCTCGGTTTGGTTAGTTTTACGTACCTTTGTTTCATTACGTGAATTTATTTAGATTGATTAAATTAAACAACTTTTCAAATATTAGGCATGTATATTAACTACAACTATTTGCGGGCTTTAATTTCCTGAGGCAAAAGACTGTTGTATATCAAAGAGGTAATTGGAGTATCTATTCCTAATTCCTGACCTAGCCTTACCAGATGACCAATAGCTGCTTCAAGTTCAGATGGTCTTCCTGCCATGATGTCGGTTGCCATGGATGTTGTGTGTCCATCTGCCATATTGTCTATTAGGCGCATGGTGTCTTCGACTATTGAGTCAGACAAGTTAACACCATTTGATTTTGCTATTGCAGCTGATTCACGTAATGATTCCTTGGCTATCTGACGTGTTTCAGGTAAAGTGCGCCAGATTTCAGTGGTGGAGCGTGTTATAGTTCCAAGACCACTCATTACTGAGAATAATAAAAATTTACCCCACATAGCAGCATGGATATCCTCTGGAATTTTCACAGTTAATCCTGCTTGTTCAAAGATCTTACCCAAATTCTTGACGCGATCCAGAGAATTCCCTGTCATTTCTCCTATTTGTACATTGGGATTAAGATCAACAGTATGACGTAGATGCCCAGGGTTTGTTATGAAACATCGAATGATAGCAAGCCCAATTACAACTTGTTCTGGCCCTAAAACTGCTGCTAATTTTGAAGGAGTATCGACTCCGTTTTGTAGTGTAATCACTGCAGTTTCCGGCCCAATCATGGGCTGTATGGTATGTGCTACTTCAGGGATATGCCATGCCTTTACACCCAATAATATAGCATCTACCACTCCAACTTGACTCGGGTCATCTGTTACGAGTGTAGGATTTGAAACAAAGTCCCCTTTCGGGCTTTCTATTTTCAGCCCGTGCTGTTGAATTGCTTTTAGATGGGCTCCACGTGCTATTAGGATTACATCTTTGCCTATCTGATCAAGACGAGCACCTATGTAGCCTCCGATACCACCTGAGCCAAAGATTGCTATGCGCATATTGAAACATCCTTTACGAAACTATCACAAACAAAACATTCTTTAAATATATCTTAATCATCTTATTAGAACAAGGAACCTTCGATTTTGAATTTATGGTTAAATAAAAATTTTTAAATCTAACTTATAGTGTCGACAATCAAAGCTAACACTAGTGTGTAATTATCTTGGGTAGTATATACTTTTATTTTATTAGATATGTTTATTATTTTAGACATAACATATATTTTATGTAACTTAGAGGTATAAGTTTGCGATTGAGAATTATCATTGGTGTAATAGGAGTTCTTTTATTGCTTGGGTGTGAATCGACGTCGGAGACGCGATTATCACCCAATCCTGACCATGTGGTAACCGCCACCAAAGAACCAGGTATAAAGGTTAAAGTGAAAGCTGCTGGTGTAATTGCTCCAGATTTCAAACTGCCTGATGTTTCTGGGTCTTTAGTATCCTTATCTGATTTGCTTTCAGAAAACCGCCTTGTTGTTTTGGTGTTCTATCGAGGTTACTTTTGAGGAATTTGTAGATCGCAGCTCGTTGAGTTGCAGGATAGGTACGCTGACATTCGTGATCTAGATGCAGAAATAGTTGGAATTAGTATGGATGAAATTTCAGATACTGCGATGATGAAGGATTTGACAGGTGTAAAATACAGACTTTTATCAGATCCTGAAGCAAATGTTGTTAAAAAATATGGAGTCTACAATCTTCTTGGCGATGGCCTGGCTACACCGGCTATATTCGTTATTAATGATAGCAAAACTATCGACTGGAATTATGTAGGTAAAAGTGTTGGAGATAGACCGGATACGAGCGACATCATAAAAAAACTTGAAGGATATTATTTCTAACTATACAACATACATGAAATTTGAAAAAGTTACTATTCAGCTATAATTTGTTCATCACTTTTATGGAAATTTATCCAGTCCCAGTTGAGTTCAACACCAATACCTGGTCCATCAGGTGCCCATACGTTACCGTTGCTATCTATAGAATCTAGTTCGTCGCTATAATCCAAGTATATAGGTGGTTTAATAGTTTTTACTTTTGGGTGTACTAATCCGAGTTCGAAAATGTTGGTATTTCGTATAGCTGACATTATATGACGATGTACCGGGCCAGGGCCATGTAACTCTGCGTCGAGTCCAAAGCCTTCAGATGCGTGGGCGATCTTCATTGCTCCAGTAATCCCACCATCCTCATGTGCGCCACATCTGACATAATCGGTAGCATCAGCAACTATGAAATCTACGTGTTGTTCGAGCAGTCTTATGTGTTCAGTTTGCAAAATAGGTGTCTTTATCATATGGCGAAGTTTACGGTGAGCAAATTGAGATACTCCGCCATCCTGGAAAGGGTCTTCTAACCAGAAGAAATTGGCTTCGTCACAGGCTTTACCTAATTTGAGTGCGTCTCCGAAATTTTTAATTTCACAAGCTGGGTCAATTAGTAAGTCTAGTTTACCTGCAAACTTATCACCAAGGTTTAACACGTTCTCGATTTCACGGTCAATGTTATTACGTGCAAGCCCCCAACCATGAACTTTGAAGGATTTATATCCCATTTCCACACACTCATGGGCAAAGTCTTCGAAATCTTGAGGTGTAGTCAGTCCACCATTTTCATCTCCGTGAAGTGTTGATGCGTAAGCAGGCAAGGGACGTTTTTCGCCTCCTAATAGTCTATAAAGTGGTTCATCGTAGAACTTACCTGCTATGTCCCATAAACAGATATCTATGATACTTAAGCCTAAACCAGACCAGTGTCGAGAAGCACGTTTTAAATCGTTGTATATAAACTCCCTGGCAAGAGCATCTTTTCCTATCATGTAGTTCGCTATATTACGAATTTCAGCTAAGGCTACTCCATTTACGTCTGTATGCTCTCCGATGATGCCTTGATTTGTATGAATTCTAAGTATGGTACCGTTTTGTTTTAATTTCCCACCTGGTTCATACACCATATTGAATGTATTGTAATCTTTACCGACTTCAGCAAGCACATGATTGAAATGAATAGCTTCTATCTTTGTTATGATTGGTGCGTTTCTCATCCTATAATTACCTCAGTATGATATAGACTAATTTCACGATTGATTGTCGGTCAGTCCAAAATTCGTCACTGAATGAGACTGTATTTATAGGTAGTGTGTGTAATTTTACGTAATGACTATAAGTCCTGTGAATATGACTTATAGTCATTAGATATATCCTTAAATACTAGTTTAACTTTCAGATAGTATTAATTTTATGATAAGTCAGCTCCGACTGATAGTAATGGGTGTAGTAACCATATGATCAATACATACGGAATATAGGATACTACTGTAACTACGACAGTACGCATTGTGGTCGTATAATTCAATGCATGTTTGATTGCGATTCCAGTTGCCGCCATTTGCAATATCAACGCGGCAATAAACACAATATAAAATATGCTTACAAGCCCTTCAATCAAGCCTATTGCGCCAAATATAGTTAGAATCGCAGTGGAGTGGGCGAAGGCCACTGTACGGGATAGTTCACTCCAATCAGCATCTGTGTCTGGAGCAGGGAACATCTTTGCTCCTATAATTGAGATTATGCCTGATAGTAATAGCCATCCAAGCAAACGTATTGTTATACCAAATAAAAATGCGTCCATGATTCGTTCTGGCCATTCTTTTTCACTACCTATGGCTAAAAGAGCGAATGCGGTCGCTATCCCAGATATTAGTACTATCAAGACACCCTGAGTTGTTGCCGACCTATCAGACTCTACCTTTTGGTACAATTCTGGTTTTAATAGTATTGCTGATATCATACGGTTAATCATATTTATATCTCCTTTTTAACAGTAAGGCGTTTGGTCCATGTATGTTACAAAAGTGGTTTGAATACGTATTCTAAACGTGACCATATTACATCAACTTTTAATGACTTCCTAGTCATAAGTTTTTAGATACATATAATAAATCAACGTTTTTATGATATCTATACGTGAAATCTGAAAGATTATCAGATATATGTGAATTTAAATATAATACAATTTACATATATCTGATCTGAATGTGATACTTTCAGTCAAACAACTTCATTTAATAGTAAGGTATGTTAATGCAACAAATATGTCTTGTGACAGGAGGTACATCCGGTATAGGCCGTGCTACAGCATACATAATGGCAAAACGAGGATATACGGTTGTAGTAGTTGGAAGGAATAATCATAAATGCATGACTACTGTAGCTGAAATCAAAAACAAAACGGGAAATCAATCGGTAGATTACTTAGTGGCAGACCTTTCATTTCAGAAAGATATTCATACACTAGTTGATTGTTTCAATAACAAGTACACACGCCTAGATGTTCTTATAAATAATGTTGGAACTATATCGTGGTCCAAAGAGCTTACATACGATGGCATTGAGATGACTTTTGCCCTGAACCATCTGAGTTATTTTCTGTTAACTAATTTATTGTTGAATGTTCTAGTATCAAGTGGTGCATCAAGAATTGTAAATGTATCTTCAGTAGCTCATAGGCGTGCTGTAATAGATATAAATGATATTCAAAACCCTGTTAATTATAAAGCGTTTAAAGCTTATGGGGAGTCAAAATTGGCTAATTTGTTGTTTACTTATGAGATGGCTCGTCGCCTCAAAGATACAGATGTGACAGTAAACGCTCTACACCCAGGTGTTATAGGAACTAACCTTCTTGGTAATGGTAAAGTGCCACTTGGCTGGCTAACAAGACCGATATTACGTTCAATGTTTGCGCTGGTAGGACAAAGTGTGACTAAGGGTGCTGAAAAAGTGGTTTATTTATCTACATCTCGAGAAATTTCTGACGTTACAGGTAGGTACTTTGCAGATGGAATAGAAACTTACTCTTCTGAATCGTCATATGATATTAATATGGCGAATCGTCTATGGGAATTCAGTTGTAGTTTGACAGGATTGTCAATGGAACGATCTCAGATCTAGATGTTTTGAATGACAAAGGAGGAAATATGACAGTGCTTGAATCATTTGGTTTATGGGCTAATATTTTGATACCAGTTATGTTGTTGACTGGAACAATATTAGGTGTATATCAATTACGTGTTAGTGCTAAAGCACGTCGTCTTCAGGCGCTTGCTTCAATTTATCAACAATTGAGACCAAAAGAGATAATTGAAGTTGAACAAGACCTACTTCATGATCATACAGAAGTGATCGACACAAAAAACCTTACTACGAACGATACACGTAAAATAAATGCAGTAATTTATAGTTACCAAAGACTTGGGTATCTTCTGTATCAGGGATTAGTTACGGAAAAGGAGCTTTTACCCATGGTTGGCTGGGAGTCTATATTGCTTTGGGAAAAATTAAAAACATACATACGTGAAAAAGTTAGAGAAGACGTCCCTCACGCCAGGGCTCATTTTGAGTACCTGGCTTCTAAGAGCAATGATTATATCAAGAATAATCCTCATCTTGTAATACCGAAAATTATAGGATTTGATGCGGACATGAAGGAGTTACAAGAAATCATTAGGTGAACGAGTATAATACTTAGAGTATACCTGAATCATCTATGAAGTGACTAGTTTATACAGGCATGGTGCCGAAGGAGGGATTTGAACCCACACACCCCAAGGGGTACTACGCCCTGAACGTAGCGCGTCTACCGTTCCGCCACTTCGGCATTTTTAATGCTGTTAAATATATACAGTTTGATTTGTGTGATTAATTGTACTTGTCCGGTGGTGGGCGGTCGAGGATTTGAACCTCGGACCTCTCGCGTGTGAGGCGAGCGCTCTAACCACTGAGCTAACCACCCTTTTCGAATTGTTAAGACAGTTAAGGAGTTTTGGTTTTATGAACAAATGGCGTTTTTTGGGCTAGACACATGAAATTTATGGCCAACGTTAAATTGTGAACTGGTGTGGCAACGACAGGATTTGAACCTGTGACCTAGCGCTTATGAAGCGCCCGCTCTAACCCCTGAGCTACGTTGCCATTTTAGAAATTACTAATGGAAAGAAATGGTATATTATGATATCAACAGTGTCAAATTGCCTTAACGCCTGTAATAAGCCTTGCTGAAGCAATTTCACACTTAAGATTTAAGGAAGATTTTCTGTATGTAATTTGAATGTATCGACTGTGTTAATGTTAGTTGTTTAGTTGTATGGTAATATTACGTTTGATATAAATGCAATAGTTTGATATATAGGATGCATTGGTTGGATATCAATTGATGTAAATTGATAGTTATATATTATGTGAATTTGGAGATCAATAATGGTTATTGAAGAAAATATAGAAACTCTCCGTAAATCTGCTTTGGATCATTCGTTTATGTTGGGGGATTGGGTGCAAATGGCAGAGGAAGGTGGGCCACAGTTCATTGTAGAAGGTAAAGGAATCAGAGTAACTGATTCTGACGGTAAACAATGGATAGATGCTAACTCTGGATATGCTTCAGTTAATGTTGGTTATGGACGTACTGAAATAGCTGATGCAGTTCGTGAACAAATGCTTAAACTTAGCTATTACCCTATTAACACTGCTACTGAAATTTTATCCAAATTAGCTGAAAAACTTGCTCAAATAACTCCTGGAAGCTTAGAGCGTATCTGGCCTGTCACAGGAGGTTCTGAGGCAAATGAAACTGCAACTAAAATTGTGCGTAGCTATCATAGAAGAAAAGGAGAACCCGGACGATACAAAGTCATCAGCCGACGACGTGATTATCATGGAGCCATAGGACAGACGTTGTGGATGGGTGCTATGAGAAATCTTTCAGATTATGAGCCGGGTTATCCAGGGATGTTATACGCTCCACAGCCTGATCCATATCGTTGTCCAATGGGTGGTAAGACGCGTTCTGAGTGCGCAATAAGATGTGCACAGGCAGTCGAAGATTTGATTTTATTCAATGGTCCTAACACTGTAGCTGCGCTTATTGGTGCTCCAATTTCTGCTGAGGGAGCTTCTGTGGTGCCTGGCGACGAATATTGGCCGATGGTTAGAGAGATATGTGACAAATATGGTGTGTTGATTATAGCGGATGAAGTGGTTACTGGGTTTGGGAGAACTGGCAAGATGTTTGGGATCGAACATTCAGGTTTCATACCGGACCTCATGTCTGTTGCTAAGGGTTTAACCAGCACATATTTACCTATGGGTTCAGTAATTGCTACAAGAGAAGTGGCAGAAGTATTTGCTGGAGAAGAGAATTTGTTTCCACAGGCTTTGACTTTTGGTGGACATCCTGTAACCGCGGCAGCTGCTCTGAAAAACATAGAAATCATAGAGAGAGACAAATTAGTTGAGAATTCAGCAAAGACAGGCGAATACTTTCTTGGACAACTCAAAGAATTAAAGAAAGAACATAAAATTATTGGTGAAGCTAGAGGAATGGGTCTTCTTTTGGGCCTGGAATTAGTTAGTGATCAACAAACTAAGGAAAGAAATTGGAATGATGCTGAAGTTGGGAAGAAATTGGTTGACAGATTCCGAGCCCACGGTTTGCTTTTAAAGACAGCCGGCGCAACGATTAGCATTGGGCCAGCTTTGTCTATCACACGTAGCGAAGTTGATGAGATTGTTTTGGCTCTTGACCGTTCTTTTGGGGAAGTTGAAGATGAAATACTGGCTTCCGTAGACTCGCGGCTTACAAAACCACTGCTTCACACCTAGAGATTGCAATGTGTGTGTAATTTTACTCTTAGTAAGATTCGTTTATATAAGTGCTGTTAAGGAGAAACATTCATGGTAAAAACTGACTCCATTCGCGAAAAGTCCTTGAAATATCTTTGGATGCAAAACAGAGATTGGGTAAAGATGGCCGAGGAAGGAGAACCTATTGTCGCAGACGGAGGTAAAGGTATCAGGTTTACTGATTCCGAAGGTAAAAGCTGGATAGATCTTAGTGGTGGACATATTTCAGTAAATGTAGGTTACGGACGAGATGAGATAGCTGAAGCTGCTTATGAACAGATGTTGAAAATAAATTATTTCCCTAATAGGACTACCACTATTCCAACTGTAAAATTAGCTCAGAAACTATCTGATATTACACCTGGAAGTTTATCACGATCATTCATGACAAGTGGAGGATCAGAGTCTACTGAGACGGCTATGAAGATTGTTCGTGGATATCACAGTAGAAGGGGAGAAAGCAAACGCTACAAAGTTATTAGTAGAAGAGGGTCATATCATGGATTTTCTGCAGGTGTGATGTGGATGGGTGGTCCTGAATTGGGAGTGCAAAGTAAAAACAGACGGACTGATTTTGAACCAGCTTATCCTGGAATGATTCATGCTCCTGGCCCCAATCCGTATCGGTGTGAATTGGAAGGAGAAACTCCATCAGAATGTGCAATTAGATGCGCCAAAGCTATTGAAGTTTTAATTCATGAACATGGACCCAGTACCATAGCTGCTGTAATTGCTGAACCTATTGCTGACGGAGGAGTCGTGCCTGGTGATGAATATTGGCCAATGCTACGAGAGATATGTGACAAATATGGCATACTTCTTGTAGTGGATGAAGTGATCACTGGATTTGGTCGTACAGGCAAAATGTTTGGTATTGAACACTGGAAAGGAGTCATACCTGATGTGATGGCTGTTGCAAAAGGTATTACTAGTAGTTACCTGCCATTGGGCGCTGCTATTGCTACCAAAGAAGTAGCCGACCATTTTGCTGGAGAAGGTAACGCTTTTCAACATGTTTTCACTGCTAGTGGACATCCAGTAGCAGCAGCAGCGGCACTCAAAAACATAGAAATTATCGAGAATGAAAAATTAGTGGACAATGCAGCCCAAGTTGGTTCATATTTTAAGGATCAACTAGAAGATCTTAAATCCGATCATCCTATGATAGGTGATGTGAGAGGTAAAGGTTTATACATAGGCGTAGAGTTTGTTAGTGATCGCAAAACCAAGGCAAGGTTTCCAGAAGAAGCAAAAATATCTGAGAGAATGAATGCAAAGCTCAGGAAAAACGGAATATTCTTTTGGACCAATCCAAATTTCTTGCTTATAGGACCACCTCTATGTATAACCCGAGAAGAAGTAGATGAGATTGTTCATGCTATCGATTTGTCTTTCTGGGAACTTGAAGGAGAATTGGAGATTCCAAGTAATACATGAAAGATATAGAAAAACGTATACATTATTGATTTAGACGATATGTGCACGTCGGTGGAATATTTCGAATTTCCTGACCAGATGCTTAGATGAAGGTTTCAGATGTAGATACAAAGCAGAAATTGTTTTTGTAGTTCTACTTAAAGGAAAAAAATAGGAACAAAAATATGATTTTAAAGAAAAAATCTAGCAACAAAAAAGATGTAGATCAAAAGGATCCATCTCAGAAGGTAGCCATATTTATTGATGGCAGTAATTTCTATCATAGCTTGGAGGAAATCTGCAAACGTGTTGATGTGGATTTCTAAGCCTTTGCAAGAAAATTGTGTGATGGTAGGTCTCTGTATCGAACATATTATTACAATGTGCTTAGGGATGTGGAACGTAATCAACAAGCCTATCATGATCAACAAAAATTTTTGTCTACTCTTTATGCAATTCCGTATTTTGATGTTAGATTAGGAAAAGCTAAATTACGAGGAGATATTGCGGTAGAGAAGGGCATAGATATAATGTTGGCTACAGACCTTCTCAATTTTGCTTGGAGCAAATTATATGACGTTGCCATTTTGGTTAGTGGAGATGGTGATTTCTCATACGCTGTACAGGCAATTAAGAACATAGGTCATTATGTTGAAGTTGCAGCATTTTCTGCTAACTTGTCTTCAGACCTTGGTCGTGTTGCGGATGAACACAATTTATTGACACCTGAGTTTTTTTCAGATCTATGGACACAAAAAAATGGCGGACTACGTGCTGATAAGAGGATTGCCGATAAGAGAGCTAGTGTGAAAAAGACTTCTGATAAGAGAGCTAGTGTAAAAAGGACTGATGACAAGAAACCAGGAGATACTTCACGGTCATGGTGGCGTAGTAAGCAAGCATCACGTTAGATGTTTGAGATTGTTGTTGTTGTCGCCATGTATGGTTATTGAATTTAAGAGTGTATAAAATTGGTAATCAATTAGGTCTTTTTGTTTTTTTGAAGTTTTGTCTTCTAAATTTTTGTGTCGTCTGCTATACTCCCATGGCATTTTGGAACATCTGAAATTCAAACAGGAGAAAATATGCCAGCTTATGCTGTCCTAGGAGCCCAATGGGGCGATGAAGGAAAAGGAAAGATAGTTGATTTCCTTGCTGAAGACGCTGATATTGTTGTCAGATTTTCAGGAGGAAATAATGCTGGTCATACTGTTTTGAGCGATCAAGGCAAATTCAGCTTCCATATGGTTCCTTGTGGCGTACTTTGGCCACAGGCGTTAAATCTTATTGGAAATGGAACTGTTGTGGACCCAGATGGTTTGTTGAATGAAATAGAAAGCCTTAAGAAATCTGGAATTAACATACTGGATCGACTCATGTTGAGTGAACGTGCTCATCTTATTATGCCGTATCATGTAATCTTGGATGCTTTGTCTGAAGATGCGAGAGGCAATTTAGCTATAGGTACTACAGGAAAAGGAATAGGACCTACTTATAGCGATAAGGCTGCTCGTGTTGGAATACGTGTAGCGGATTTATTGGATACTGATGCTCTTAAACCGCGGCTCGAGAGTGTTTTGGATTATACAAACACAATTATCACAAAAATTTATGGAGGTCAAAAAGTTCTACTGGATGATGTTTTTGAAAAATGTCTTCGATGGGCTGACCTCATTGGTCCGATTGTTGGTCCTGTAGAGAATACGTTACATGACGCATTACAATCTGGAGACAAGGTGCTTGTAGAAGGAGCACAAGGTGCACTTTTAGATCTTGATCATGGTACCTATCCTTTTGTTACTTCTTCTAATCCGACTATAGGAGGAGTGTGTGTTGGCTTAGGAATACATCCTAGATATCTTGAAGGTATTATTGGAGTTTTTAAAGCATATTGCACACGTGTTGGAAGTGGACCGTTTCCTGCCGAATTAAATGATGAAACTGGAGAAACTATAAGAGAATTAGCTCAAGAATTTGGTACAACTACTGGACGTCCTCGAAGAGTTGGATGGTTTGATGCAGTTGCGGCTCGCTACAGTAGCCGTATAAATGGATATACGTCAGCAGTACTAACTAGGTTGGATGTTTTAGATGGATTTGATGTGGTTAACATATGTACGAAATATGAAATAGATGGTGATGTAACAAGTGATTTTCCAGGAGCTGCTGCTGCTTTAGATCGTTGCAAACCTATTTATGAACAATTGCCTGGCTGGCCTACACCAACTGCCAGTGTAACCAAATACGAAGATTTACACGAAAATGCACGAGCGTATGTTCAAAGATTAGAACAGATCATTGGATGCCCAATAGATGTAATATCCACAGGACCAGAACGACACGAGACGGTGAAGGTAAGGCCTGTAATTTAAAAGGTAAAATCAATTTGTCAAAGATTGTAGTTGCCGAATAATCTATGAACTGTTTTCAGTAAGTATTTATCCGTTTTAGTTTATTGGAAGATCTATGTTGTATTGGTTCATTACGACGTCAAATCTTGATTTGAAATCTGAATCTGGAGCAGCCATTGGTAATCTAGTTGGACCTGCTTTGAATCCTGCTTTGTTTACAGCGTATTTAATTGGTACAGGATTTGTTACCCAGAAAAGCGCTTTGAATATTGCCAACATTCGTTTGTGTTCTTTGGCAGCTTTTTCTAATTGATTGTTTAGAATGAAGTCCATCATGGTTTTAATTTGATTGCCTATAAGATTCGAGGCTACGCTTACAACTCCGTATCCTCCTACACACATTATAGAAAATGTTTCGTCATCATTGCCTGACCACACCTTAAAATCCTTTGGTGCTCCATCAATTATTTTCGTGATTTGTACTGGATCACTTGAGGCTTCTTTCACTCCAATTATGTTGTCAATTTGCGCAAGTCTCAGAGTGGTTTCAGTGTCCATGTTGAGTGCAGTTCTTGATGGGACATTATAGAGTAATCCGGGTAAAGAAGTATTTTCTGCTATGGCTTTGAAGTGTTGATAAAGACCTTCCTGTTGAGGTTTATTGTACGATGGAACTGTGAGTAGTAATCCATCTACGCCTACTTGTTCTGCTTCTTTACAAAGTAATAACGACTTGGTGTGATTGTTATCTGTCGTGCCAGCTATGACTGCAGCCTGATTCCCAACGGCTTCTTTGACTTCTGCAAATAACCGTATTTTTTCTTCATCTGACATAGATGGAGATTCACCTGTTGTGCCACCTATGACTAAGCCATCACTTCCAGAGCCTACCAGAGCTTTTGCAAGTTTACGTGCTTGTGTGTAGTCAATAACACCATTTTCATTGAACGGGGTAATCATGGCAGTGAGAAGTCTCCCAATTCCTATCATAATTAATTTCTCCTTAATAACAACTGACGGTCAAGAATTTCCTCAGCGATTTGAAGCGCATTTAATGCGGCACCTTTCCTTAAATTATCAGAAACAATCCACATAGCAATTCCGTTTGAATGAGATATATCTTGACGAATTCTGCCTACAAACACATCATCTTTATCTGCGGTTTCAATGGGCATTGGATATTCGTTAGATTGTGGATTATCTATTACATGGATTCCTGAGTTCATTGATAAGATCTCGCGTACTTCTTTAGGCGTTATTGGATAAGTAAATTCTATGTGAACTGCCTCGCTGTGGCTAACCATAACAGGTATCCTAACGCATGTGGATGATATTGCCATGTTTGGAGCGTGAAGTATCTTACGCGTTTCATTACGAATTTTGAGTTCTTCTTCTGTATATCCGTTGTCAGTTAATGACTCTATATGTGGTATGGCGTTAAATGCTATTTGGTGTGGATATATGTTAGGTTTAATATCCTCTCCACCTAAAATTTGTTTGGATTGTGTCCAGAGTTCATCTATAGCCGCTGTACCAGAGCCTGATACAGACTGATATGTGTCTACTATGACTCGTTTCACTGGATTAATTTTGTGTAGAGGATTTAATGCCATTACCAGTGGAGTTGTCGAACAATTGGGTACTGATATAATCCCTTTATGGCGTTCCAAATCACTTGCATTTACTTCAGGTACTACCAATGGTACTTCTGAGTCCATACGAAATGTAGAGCTGTCGTCAATCACAATAGCTTTATTGGCTACAGCAGCTGGTGCAATTTCACGACTCACTGTGCTATTGGCAGATACGAAGACAATGTCTACTTCACTTAGCAGTTCAGATGTAGCATATTCAAGTGGTATCTCTTGATTTTTTACGGTTAGGATTTTACCCACCGATTTTTGAGATGCACAAAGTCTAATGTTGTTGGTTGGGAAATTCCGTTCCTCTAGAATGCGTAGAAACATTCTGCCAACCGCTCCAGTGGCACCTATAACGGCAATTTTGCATGTGTCCGTCAATTTATTATCACTCTCTTTAATAGATGAATGTGTGTGGAGATGATGATAACTATTCTTCAGTAATAAATCCAGAAGGAAATCAGAATTCGATTAAGTTTCAGAACAGAATCGTAAATCACATGTGTTCCAGTGAAACCTCCACGCCGTAAAGAATAATAACGTTATCAACAGGTTTTATTGTTTAATGACAATGCCTAAAAATCCAGGACATTCTCTAAGCCTACGATTAGTCCAGGTTTTTTAACAACTTCTTTTATAGCCATTACGACCCCTGGCATGAAACTTTCTCGGTTAATCGAATCATGACGAATCGTAAGTGTTTGGCCAAGAGCTCCCAAAATCAGTTCGTGATAAGCTACTTTCCCTGGCAGTCGTCCGCTGTGTATGTTGATTCCTTCGTAAACTCCACCTCTGGATCCAGATAAATTTTCCTTCTCGGTTTTTGTTGAAGTGAATTCATCTTTTTTACTGTTTGATAGTTGTTTTGCTATTGCTAGAGCTGTTCCAGATGGAGCATCAATTTTAGCTTCATGATGTATTTCCATTAGATCGGCATAGTCGAAGAAAGGAGCTACCATTTTTGCCATTTGGATCATTAATATGGCACCTATTGCAAAATTTGGAGCTATTATTATGCCAGCCTGATATTTATGTGCTAACGATTCTGATTCTTTTATGTTATCTGCAGTCAATCCAGTAGATCCTATTACTACATTCACTTTGTTTGAAGTTGCCGTTCGAATTACATTCATGGCACCTTCGGCAGTACTGAAATCAACTACTACCTGTGCTTTGCCGATCACATCTTTCAAGGAATTTGAAAACGGAATATCGCCTGATCCATCAGGTAGGGAATACGAATTAGTTTTAGCTTGGTGATCAGCTGCGCCTACAGGATCAAGATCAGATTCTCTACAGACTGCGTTAACAGTTTCCTTTCCCATCTTGCCCATAGCTCCATGGATGACAACTTTAATGTTATGCATGGTTACACCTCTTTAGTCAGGTTGGACTATGGGGTCAATACAGATAGTTTGATTGAGTGTCCTATGCCTGTAGTAGTTTGACTTTTAACAGTCCAATCAAATAATAAAAAACTTCACCTATCGTTGTTTGTAGGCCTTCGATTAAAAGGTCTATTACGCGGCTTCGATGTTCCTTTGAATCTTGGACGATTGTGGTCAGGGTTGTTTCCCTCAGATGTTTTCGAGTCATTGTTGTCATTTTCTGAATCCGGGTCATTTTGCAATAGTGATTTACGAGACAAATTGATACGACCCTGTGCATCAATTTCTTTCACAACAACTGTAATCTCATCTCCTATTTTCACTTCATCTTCGACGTTGGCTACATGATAGTTGGCTAGTTCACTTATGTGTACCAATCCATCCTTGCCTGGCAATATTTCAACAAAGGCACCAAAATTCATGATTCTGACGACTTTACCAGTGTAGATATCGCCTGCTTTTGCTTCTTTAGTTAGATCGGTTATCATTTGTATGGCTTTATTAGAAGCCTCAGAGTCAGTTGCTCCAATGATTACAGTACCATCATCTTGAATATCAACTGTTGCTTGAGTTTCTTCAATAATACTGCGTATAGTTTTCCCGCCTGGCCCTATTACAGCCCCAATTTTTTCTACTGGCACGCTAATACGAATTAGGCGAGGTGCGTATGGGCTAAGATCTGAACGAACTTCACTAATAGCTTCTTTCATATGGTTTAGCAAAACTAAACGTGCGTCTTTGGCTTGATTCAGGGCGTCGGAAATAACATCCATGCTTATATTTTTTACTTTAATGTCGAGTTGTATAGCGGTGATACCAGATTCTGATCCAGCGACTTTAAAATCCATGTCTCCGATATGATCTTCCATACCTTGTATGTCAGTTAAGACGACATATTTGCCATCATCGTTCGTTATAAGTCCTATGGATATACCTGCAACGGGAGTTTTAAATGGTATACCTGCATCCATCAATGCCAATACACCACCACAGACACTGCCCATAGATGTACTACCATTAGAACTTAAAGCTTCACAAACGAGCCTTATTGTATAAGGGAATTCCTCTTCACTTGGCATTACTGATGACAACGCGCGTTCTGCTAACGCTCCGTGACCAATTTCTCTACGGCCTGGACTCATCATTCTACGTGTTTCTCCGACGGAGTAAGGCGGGAAATTGTAATGTAGCGTGAAACGTTTGGAGATTTCAGGACTTAATGTATCCATTTTTTGAGCGTCGCCAGGTGACCCCAACGTTGCTACTGAAAGGATCTGAGTTTCTCCACGTGTAAAAAGACCACTCCCATGAGTTCTGGGCAACAGACCTACTTCGCAAGAAATTGGCCTAATGTCTTTTAGCTTTCTTCCATCTGGTCTGTTTCCACCAGAAAGTACGTGGTTTTTAAACTCCTGTTCCAACTTAGATTCGAATACACTGGCTAGAACTTTGGGGTCGTGTTCATCCCCAAGTTTTTCTATTACTTGAGATTTAAGTTCACCTAATTTACCTGATAAATCTGCTTTACCATGAGAAGCTTCGAATGCTGATATTAAGCTGCCGTCTAGTATCTCAGTTACAAGCTTGTCTAATTCCTCTGGATATGGTTGTGTTTTAAAGTCAGCTTTTACTTTTCCTATAGATTTCGTCATTTCTTCTTGCAATGATATGACTTCTAGATTAATGGCTTGAGCTTTTTCAATAGCTTGTAATACTAAAGACTCAGGCATTTCAGAGGCGTCTCCTTCTAGCATAATTACGCCATCTTTTGAACCTGCAACTATTAAGTTGAGTTCGCTGTTTTCGATTTGATCGTATGTTGGATTGATGACGAATTCGCCATCAATATATCCTACTGCTGTTGCTCCTATAGGGCCTTCAAATGGAATGTCAGATATGGATAAGGCAGCAGACGCTCCTATTAAACAGGGGATTTCAAGAGGAGTTTCCTGATCGATAGATAGCGGAGTGATAACAATTTGAACTTCGTTACGAAAGCCTTTCGGGAACAGCGGCCTTAGTGGTCTGTCAGTTAAACGAGCTATTAGAGTACCGTGAGTACTTGGCCTGCCTTCTCTACGAAAGAAACTTCCAGGGATTTTACCTTTAGCATAAAAGCGTTCTTCAAGTCCAACAGATAGTGGGAAGAAATCAATGCCTTCTCTGGGATTGCTCATTGTAGCTGCGACCAGTATCATACATTCGCCGTATTGTAAGAGTACTGATCCATTGGCTTGTTGTGCTAATTTACCGCTTTCGAATTGTAAAGTTTGTGGTCCGCATTTTCGTGCAACGTTATATACCATTAAGTGGATAAACCTCCTGAGGGGAACCGATTAACGAAAAATGTAGCACTACTTCTGTTGAGTGCTACGCTCTCAACCCTAGACGGGAAATTAGAGATTTGTAAAGTCCAGTGTTGCCCGATCTTAGATATTTAAGTAATTTGCGACGACGTCCCACTAAACGAAGGAGCCCTCTAAGAGTAGCCTTGTCGTGTTTATGTATCCTAAGATGTTGAGTTAACTGGTTGATGCGTGTAGTAAGCAATGCCACCTGAACTTCGGTGGATCCGGTGTCGTTGTCGTGGGTCCGATAGTCCGCTATGACGGGTTGCTTGTCAGTGCTATCCAATCTCCGCTCCTGGATTCCTCTTTCTTTTCTCTTTCTATTTATTAGCTATAGATTGTATCATGAAGCTTCAGTGTTAGCAATTTGGCAAGTTGTAATTTCATGTTCTCAGTAATGGTAATGATCTAAATTACAGACGTATTATCGCGTGCCAATAAGTCTATGGCATCTGAATATTCCGAACTATGAATCAGCTTCTTTTGCGTTACTTCATCACTGAAAGTTCTGTGGATTTCAAATTTTGTACTACTATTGAGTTTCTATCAATCAATTGACTGACGATTGGAGCGATATCATTTATCCATTCGTCACTTTCATATACATCTTTGTATAATTGTTCTTTACTTTTTTCGCTACTGAATCGCCTTATCCATACATAGGTGTCCTTATCCAAAAGACGATTCATTTGTCTGTCTCCGTTTTCAACGAAAAATTCGTCGCGACTTTCAACAGTAAAACTTCCATGAATTATCATGCCTTTGGATGTTTGGAATGGAATGATGGTTTTCTCCATAAATTCTATCCAGTCCGCCATTTTCCCAGGAAGTACTTTATATGTTCGTAGTTCAAAAAATGCACTCATTAAAATCACCTATATTGGCTTATTATTCTGGTTGATTAAGTTTAATCATAGAGTTGCAACTCTATTGTTTATATGCAGATATTTCTTTGATTTCATAATTTTCATTAAATTTAATTATGTCTATAACTCTGCGAATTTCTTGTCCATTGATTTCAACATCAATTAAACATATTGTCACTAAATCTTGTTGATAAAACTCTCTCATGTTTACCGAAACAGTGTCAACGGAATCAAAAATCCCTTTATTTACTTCTATAACTTTTTCTTTTCCCTGTGCATAAATATCCCAATCTTGAACAAAAATGTCATCCGAAAATTTCCTTGACACCCCTTCTAGATCTTTTCGGGAAAATAATTCGAAATAATGTTCAACTTCATCGATTAGGTTTTCCATTGATTTATTCCACAGTATCGTTTGTTCGGTGTAGGTGGGAGTTATTTCCAGCAGATTGTTTCTTTTGATATCCAAACTTCTCGAAAATGACCATTCTTCTCGATTATATTTTTCTGATAGCACCAAAAAGATTTACCATCAGAATCCAAGTCACCTCTTTTAAAAAAATTTCTGTATTTGGATTTAATCTTTTCATAAAAAAAATATGTATCTAAAGAAATTGTTACAAACTTTTAATTAATGTATCAGAAACGCATCCTTACAGAAACACTTATTATGTCAATCTGTAGGATCTAAAAAAGGCAATAAAATCAATAAGTTATTCTACAGTGACTGATTTGGCTAAATTCCTAGGTTGATCAACGTCACATCCACGGCGCACGCCTATGTGATAGGCGAGTAGTTGCATTGGTACTGACATTAACATTGGAGTGATCATGCTAGATGCTTTAGGGATTCGGATTATCTGATCAGATTTATCGTCTATGTTATTGTCTTCTTCGTTAGCAACGGCTATGACTATTCCACCACGTGCTTTTACTTCATTAATATTGTTCAGTAATTTTTCATATAATGAGTCTTGTGGAATAAGCACCACGACTGGCATATTTTCATCTATTAGCGATATGGGGCCATGTTTCATCTCACCGGCAGGATATCCTTCAGCATGAATATAGCTTATCTCTTTAAGTTTAAGGGCGCCTTCCATTGCTATTGGGTAGTTAATGCCACGTCCTAGAAATAGGAAGTCAGTACATTTATAGTATTGTTTTGAAAGTTTCTCGTATTGTTTTTGGTTGGATAACAAAGTTCCTAACATGTGAGGCAGACGAGACAATTCCTTAATCATATTTTGTAGTCTGTCTTGCTCTATGGTTCCTCGTTTTATAGCAATATCAAGTGCCAATAAATAGAGTGAGGTCATAGAACACAGGAAAGTTTTACTGGCGGCTACTCCAGTTTCTAAACCTGCCCTTATAAGTATAGTGCCATCAGCTATGCGAGTGGTTTGAGTACCAGCGTAATTGCATAGTGTGATTTGGCGGGCACCTTTTCTTTCAGCTTCTTCCATGGCTGCTAGAGTGTCAGCTGTTTCTCCGGATTGAGATAGCGATATAAACAATGTCTTAGAATCTATAATTGGGTTTCTGTATCGGAATTCTGATGAATTGTCTACCTCTGTAGTTATGCCTGTTAGAGATTCCATCCACGTACGGCCGACCATAGCAGCATGAAGACTTGTTCCCATGCCAACAATTACTATTCTATTGAATTCACAAACCTCTTTGACAGAAAATGGGAAATCTTCGAGTTCGACCTTATTGTTGTCGAAGGAGACACGCCCTCGTAACGTATTAAGTACAGCTTCAGGTTGTTCATTTATCTCTTTTGCCATGAAATGCTTGTATTCACCTTTAGCTGAGTGAATTGTTTCATAGGGTACGCGTATGGGGCTTTTTTGAATTGAGTCTCCATTAATCATCGAATACTGTGCAGTTGTACGTGTAAGTCTTACGATTTCTTTATTGGCTAGATAGACCACGTCTTTGGTATGGGGAATTAGGGCAGGAAGATCACTTGCGACTATCATCTCATTATCTCCGTACCCAACTACTATGCCACCAGCATTACCTAGCCTAAATGCGACAATTGCGTTTGGGTCCTGTTTAGATATTACAACTGCTGCGTTGGATCCTCTAATTCGATGCGTAGTCTCTCTGACTGCATCTTCAAGAGAATATTGTTTAGCTAAGTAAGATTCAATTAGATGTGGGATACATTCTGCGTCGGTTTGAGATGTAAATATGTGTCCAGATGAAATCAGTTCTTCTTTTAACTCAACATAATTTTCGACTATTCCATTGTGAACTACTATCACATCATTTTTGCAATCCATGTGAGGATGGGCATTAAAATCTGTTGGGCCTCCATGTGTAGCCCATCTAGTATGCCCAATTCCAATAATGCCGTCTGGCAAATTGTTTCCAAGTGATGTTTTGAGAGATGATAGTTTGCCAGCTGATTTGTGGATTACATGTTTTCCATCAGGCCCAACTATTGCAATTCCAGTGCTGTCGTATCCACGATATTCTAAACGAGACAATCCGTCCAGTAGGATTTGAGCAGCTGGTTGAGTACCGGTGTATCCTAAGATTCCACACATATTTTCCCTCGCCGACTATCGTTTTTTTGTTGCATATATGCCGCGTTTTTGTTCGGGTAGTAGATTTGCTATTTGATACATTATCATGTTTGTAAAATATTCCAAGCGTTCTTGATTTATTGGTCCATCCGTAGATGGTATAGAAAAAACATTTCCAATATTGACTTTTATGGATCCAGTTGGATACAGAACTCGCAGTACGCTTCCTAGTCTTTCAGTTCCTGTTATGCCAACGGGTAATATTGGTACTTGGGCTTTCAGTGCAAATTTTACCAGTCCTTCTGAGGCCTTTTGCAAGGTTCCATTACTGCGTGTACCTTCTGGGAAAACTACAATTGCCTTATCATTTTTCAGTTGCTCTAATAGCCATCTATATGCTTTGATATCTCCACCTGATCTATCTAATGGGAATGCACCATAAGCGTTTAAGAACCATGAAGATATGTAGTTACGGAACATCGTATGTTTGGCCAGAAACCAAGTCCGCCTTGGAACGCTAACCCCAATCATAGATGGGTCAGAATTGCTTTGATGGTTAGCTACGATTAATAATGGTCCTGTGCTTGGTACATTATCCTTGCCGGTTACTTCGTAGTCCGCTGAAATACGTAGAGTCAGTCTCTGAAGTAAATTGCATGTTTGGTATACGATATCCATTGCTAATGATCTACAAGCACGAGGATTTTCTCAACGACTTCATTTATATCCAAATTGTCAGTGTTGATCTGAATAGCGTCCTTTGCAGGTCGCATTGGTGAGTGAGAACGTTGCTTGTCTATATTATCACGTCTATTCAGGTCGTCTACTACGTCATCTAATGTCAATGGTCTATTGTCGTTATGAAGTTCATTAAAACGACGTTGAGCTCTAATTTCGACAGATGCTAACAAAAAGATTTTTAATGTAGCATTTGTCAACACGACCGTACCTATGTCTCGACCTACCATTACTATTGATTCAGCTTTTGCAATCGTTCTTTGTTTATCAACCAAAACCGTGCGCACCTTGGAAAGTTTTGATATTGTCGAAACGTTTTGATCTACTACATTATTTCTTAAATATTTCGTGATGTTTTCGCCGTCTAAGATGAAATCGCAATCGTTTTGGTTGTTTGTATAGACGACGTTGATGGTTGATGCCAATTTACTTAGAGAATTGAAATCATCCATCTTTATGTCGTGAGATATAGCCCCCCAAGTTATCGCGCGATACATGTTCCCAGTGTCTAAGAATTTGTATCCAAGATGTTGCGCTAACAGTTTCCCGACTATTGTTTTACCTGAAGCAGCTGGTCCATCGATTGTTATCGATTCTGCCACGCACATCAAATAACCTCCATATCTAATTAACGTGTTAATGAGTCGGCTAGTGATGAATATAGCCAGATTATTGAGGAACACTCACTTTAGATAGCAAGTTACGTGGGTTGGTTTCCAAGAGCGTGTCTATTTCATTGCTCAAAATTCCAGCCCCCAAAGCGACTTTCATGGCGAATTCTCGTGTTAGGAGATCTTCGGGTGCGTGTGCGTCTGAATCCAGTATAGTCTTGGCACCATTTTTTCTAGCTTCGTTAACGACATGTCCATTCGAAAACGCATGACCTTTACGAGCTGATATTTCCAAGAACACACCATTGCCAGCAGCTATTTTGGCTTCTTCAGATGTTATGAGGCCAGGATGAGCCAAGATGTCTACATGTTTTGAATTAACTGCTGCGAAGTTGGTTCCTGGTTCTACTGGCTCTACGATTGTTTCACCATGTACGTTAACCACTTTGGCTCCTAAGGCTCTGGCTTCTTTAGCAAGCAAGTCTATATCCTCCTTAGGGGTATGAGTAATTTCCACTCCAGGTATTGCGAGTATGTCCCAATATTTGGAAGCTTCTGCACAGTCTTTTATTAGTGTATTTAGTATGAATTCTAAGTTGCCTTGTCCAACATGGTCAGTTACAGCAATTGCTTTATAACCAATGTGATATGCACGCCGGATTAGCTCTACTGGTGATAGAGTACCATCACTTAAAAATGTATGCGTGTGAAAGTCGTACACAACAAATGAAACCTCAATTAGTAGTTTGGCTACACTAGAAATCATACCACTTACTGTTCTTAATGTCGCCTATTTGC
>CAZSCD010000157.1:0-7860 GCA_964605345.1 uncultured Dehalococcoidia bacterium | reverse complement strand
CCTCCAACTATCAATTTAGAATTTCCAGATGTCGAATGTGACTTGGATTATACTCCACACACTCCACGTCGAGGTAGAGTACGAACGGTTATGAGCAATTCCTTTGGATTTGGAGGACACAACGCTTCATTAGTTTTCCGTGCTTTGGATGAGAAATAACTAACGGCCTAAGGTTTTGCGTCGTCTCTGGGCTCGAGTCCCAGGAGGAAGTGCTGGAGATAGAACTACATAGTCAGCTGATATCCATCTGCATTTAAAAGCCATCAATGGTATGGTTACAATTAATACTATCAAGGCTATGTAGTGAGCTTCTTGCATTCCGCACGCCCATATTCTGTCTTCTCTAGCGAACGTGACAAAAAATCATCCTATGGCGTATAAAGAAAGGTATAACGTAAAGAGCATGCCATCAGGACCTAGTCTGCCACGTAGTTTCCATAGTATGGATAGAGCTATCATGTTCCATAACATTTCGTATGCGATTACTGGGTGAACCGAGGCACCAATTCCATTTTGGCATATTCCTGCAGTACTTTCTGGATTAACCCATTTGAAGCCAAAAAAGAAATCTATAGCCTTGGCGCAATGTTCGCCATTGACAATATCCCCAAGTCTACCGATTATTTGTGCGAACAATAAGGCAGGTGCAGTGATGTCGGCTATAATTCCCACAGGATGTTTGTTAATTAAGGAGTAAATTGCTCCACCGGCTAATCCTCCTAGGATGGCGCCCCAAATTCCTATGCCACCTCGCCATATTGCAACAATTTGGTCAAGATTGTGTTGATAGTAAGCCCATTGGTCAACTACGTGTACTATTCGAGCACCAATTATTCCACCAATGATTGCCCATACAGCTATCGAATATATATCGTCAGGGTTTATTCCTCTGATTGGTGCCCATCTGCCTACAAGGTAAACAGCTGTGGCTACCGCTATGAAACTAAAAAGTCCATGCCAACTAAGTATTACTGAACCAAAAGCTGTCACAAACGGTCCAATTTCAATTTCTATCATAAAATTCCCCTAATTAATATCATAATCATCGCTACGATTTTAATTTAAGGGTGTAGGCTCGTGGTGTCAAGGCTAATTCTTATAAAACACTCTTTATTTACTGTGCTAAAATCTTACTAAGTTGGTTAATGCACCTAAATTGAGTCAATCTTATGAAAGTAACAGTAGACAATTTCCTGAATTTCCTTATAGTGGAGCGAGGAGTGTCCGCTAATACGTTAACGGCTTACAAGAATGATCTGTATCAATTGGTAGACTATTTGCTGAACGTGAGTAATGGAAATACTGATCGTACCGTCAATTGGTCAGGAGTTGATTCACAGATCCTTTCTGGTTTCTTGCTTCATTTGCATCAATTAGGCTATACAGCAGCTACTCGTGCTCGTAAGGTTGCCTCTATTAAGTCGTTGATACGTTTTCTTATTGACGAGGAAATCATATCTTGTGATCCTATCGAAGATGTTAAAATTGCACGTGTTGGTAGATCCATACCGGTGGTTTTTAGTGTGGACGAAGTAGAGATTATTTTGGAAGCTGCTTATTCTGGAGATACAACGATAGCTAGGCGAGATTATACAATGTTGGAGATTATGTATGCGACAGGGATGCGTGTTACAGAATTAATATCATTGAATTTGGACGATCCAAATTTTGAACAAAGTTACATTAGATGTATTGGAAAGGGTTCTAAAGAGAGAGTGATCCCAATTCATCATAGGGCTTCTAATGCCTTGGAATCGTATATAATGGAAATTAGACCTAAGTTGAAGAAACATACTAGTAATGCCATTTTCCTAAATCACCGCGGTAATAGACTGACACGGCAAGGGTTTTGGCATATACTTAAGGCATACTCTAGGAGCGTAGGATTGGAAGATAAAGTTACACCTCATTCACTAAGGCATAGTTTTGCTACACATATGTTGCATGGAGGTGCACCTCTTAGACACGTTCAGGAGCTTTTGGGACATTCCAGTATAACTACAACCCAAATTTACACGCATTTGACCAGTGATTACGTTAGGTCAGAATATGATAAAGCACATCCTAGATCGGGATAGTTAACTCTCATTGAGAACGTATTACTCAGCATTAGGAGGATATAAATGCCTAAGAAAGGTCATAAAGCGGCAGCCAGACAAGCCAAACTTAGTCAAAAAAAACGACGAGGTAAGGGATCTCCAGAGATATTTGCTTCCGGCCCTGTGAAATCTAATGTTTCAGTTGATGATGTTGATCCTCAAGAGACCGAATCTCATATGGATTATGTGGATAATTCAATTCAGAAATCTACACAGGAAGTATCAACAGAAGCCGTTCCAGTTTATCCATATATTGGTTCAGAGTTAATACGAATAGGAGTTGTAGCTGGAATCATGTTCGTGATTCTTGCCATTATGACTGTTTTGCTTGGCAGTTAGTACTTCAAAATTACAATGGATATAACCACACAGATATGCAGATATAAAAACGCATTATGATTGAATCATACGAGTGATTGGTGGACGCGTACGGAAGGTAGGAAGAGTATTGATTTGTTTGCTGTTTAATTCCAATCGAATATGATTGCCACAGCCATTTTAAGAGTCTGTATTTATGATTATTAGGTAATATTTGTTATTGATAGATAAATCTAACCACCTGTTTTCAGAAAGATTAAATGCAACGCCTTTAAAACCCGGAGTCTATATTATGCGAGATGAATCCGGTGAGGTGTTGTATGTTGGCAAAGCATCCAACCTTAGACAACGGTTGCGTTCATATTTCTCTAATTCACCAGATTTAATCCCGAAGATACGAACTTTGGTAAGTAAAGTAACCAATTTCGATTTTATTGTTACTGAATCGGATCAAGAGGCAGTAATATTAGAATGCAATCTTATTAAAGAACACAAACCCAGATATAACGCAAGATTGAAAGATGATAAAAGCTACCCATTTATCAAAATAGATATATCTGAGAATTATCCTCTTGTTTATATTACTCGCAGAGTACTTAATGATGGAGCTCGTTATTTCGGACCTTTTGCAAGTGCTCGTAGTGTTAGAAAAACTCTAAGCTTGCTTAAGAAATTATTTCCATATCGTTCATGTACCAAAGAAATTACTGGTAACGATGAACGAGCTTGTTTAGATTATTACATTCGACGTTGTGTTGGACCGTGCATTGGTGCCGTGGATAAAGATGAATATGCTTCAATAATCGACCAGGTCATACTGTTTTTGGAAGGTAAAACGGAACATGTGGTTAATTCAATTACCGTTAATATGAAACGAGCATCTGATAGTCTGGATTTTGAAAGGGCGGCTATGTTTAGAGACCAGTTAAAATCAATTCAGAGTATTACAGAGGAACAGAAAGTTCTACATGTAAGTAAAGACAATATGGATTTAATTGCAATTGCAATAGAACGGAGACGCGCTTTAGTAGAAATATTCTTTGTTCGTCATGGAAAATTGATCGGCAGAGACAACTTTGCTATGGATGGGGTAGATGGCGAAGAGCCAAGTAAGATAATTACGGCTTTTGTAAAACAATTCTATGATTCTACTGTTTACGTTCCACCAAGAATATTTGTTCAATATCAATTGGATGACATGGAAACGATAAGACAATGGCTTATGGAAAAACGAAGTGGCCAGGTAACTATTCAAATTCCACAAAGAGGCTATAAAGCTAAAATGATGAAAATGGTAGCAAGAAATGCTATTCAAGGTCTCGCACAAATGAAAATAAGACAGTTATCTACTGACGCAAATATAGATATTGCTATGAATGAATTACAAGAAGCTTTGAGCCTTCCTCGCTCGCCAAGTCGTATTGAAGGATATGATATATCCAATATAAGTGGCACTAATTCAGTTGGCAGTATGGTTGTTTTTGAAAATGGAATATCAAAGCCTTCTAAATATCGCCGATTTAAAGTGAAAACGGTAGATGGTATTGATGACTATTCGATGATGCGTGAAGTGTTGACACGTAGATTTAAACGCCTTCGCAAGAATGTCAGTGCAGATCCGAACGACTTAACTGATTTACAGATTCAAAACACTAAAACCGATCAGACCTGGAGAGTTATACCAGATTTGGTGTTGATTGATGGTGGAAAGGGACATTTGAGTGTTGCTCTTCAGGTTTTCCTTGAATTGGGGATAGACTTCATTCCTCTTGTTAGTCTGGCTAAGGAAAACGAAGAATTATTTGTGCCATATGTGGCGGAAGCCATAGTTTTACCGCGTGGATCACAGGGATTGTTTTTAGTAGAACGAATAAGAGATGAAGCCCATAGGTTTGCTGTTACTTTTCATAGACAAAAACGTTCCATTAAGCAAAGAGTTTCAGTTATAGATAGTGTGCCTGGCATTGGGCCAAAACGTCGGCAAAAACTCCTGAGAACATTTGGTTCGGTGGCAGGTCTTAAACAGGCTTCACTTGAAGATATAGTTTCAGTTCCAGGGATGACCTTATCGATGGCTCAGAAAATTAAAGAAAGTGTGTGAATGAACTTTGTGTGTTAGTGGGTTTGTTCTCATGATGATATGTGAAATATAGTTAGTGTTCAGTTTTTTTTACAGAATCGTTTTAATAATCTACGAACTCAGAACAGAATTTACCGAACAACTCTTGGTTGCGTGTGCATATAGCCATTCCGTTTTCACGGGCCGTAGCTGAGATCAGTGCGAAATATGACAATTTGCTACGTGAATCTTCTGGCATAGATGATAACCACACGCCTGCTTGTTTTGCTGCTTGTTGAGAAAGAGGTGCGTCGTGTAAAAAACTTATGATGCCTGCATACCCCATTTCTTGACGACGGCTTAGATGAGTATCAGTCCACAAGTTCAAAACGGTTAACGGCGATATAGACGCTGTTATAGTTCCATCTATAACTTGATTGATAATATTCAATGCTCCAGTATCTCCAACGCGGTAATCACGGAACACGGTGGAGTCAATTAGCATATTATAATCCTGTTCCTGTTATGTCTAAGTCTTGGTTGTCGACCGTATCATTTTTGGTAAAGTTAGGATTTGTGTCTTCTTGTTTGAAAGAATCTATTACTACTTTTTTTGCTTCTTCGCGTGTGAGTTCCACTGGTGACCCCAATGGTTGTTGAGATTGAATGTTTAGGTATTCGTCATGCCATATAGAACTGATCTCTGGATCAACGGGCGCGGTAGAGTCTTTTTTAAGCGTGAAAGCAATTGCCAATTCAACAAATTCCCGAAGTGGTATGCGTAATTCAGTAGCTCGGTTTTTAGCAGCCAAGTATAAATCTTCACGAATTGATGCATATATTTGTCTAGTTCCAGTGTCAAGTTTTTGCTTCCCCATAATGCAATTAACATACCGACATATTGTCATATTGTCAATTATCAATATTCCAATTGCAAGCTTCTTATTGTTAAGTGAGAGTGAAATGCAAGAATAAATATTGAAACGTTTGGATTGGATTTCAGACGCGAATGAATATGATATATAATGTTTGGTGTAATGAAAGTAATTATAGCTCCACAATCATTCAAAGGCAGTATATCCGCACTGGATGTAGCTCGTGCTATGGAAGTAGGTGTTTTGAAGGCAATGCCTAAAGCTCAGACTATATTAATTCCTGTAGCCGACGGAGGAGATGGCACCTTAGAAACGCTTGTTCAGGGATCCGACGGACAAATAATTGCAATCAATGTATTGGGTCCATTGGGTGATAAAGTTGAAGCCCAATGGGGTGCCATGGGTGATGGAATCACTGCTGTTATAGAGATGGCTCGTACATCAGGATTGGCTTTAATTTCTGCGGATAAACGTAACCCACTGATAACCACGACGTATGGTTTGGGCCAGGCTGTTAAACAAGCCCTAGAGGAAGGGTTTAGGACTTTTGTTGTTGGTATTGGAGGGAGTGCTACAAATGATGCAGGCGCAGGCATGGCGCAGGCTTTGGGTATTAAATTACTAGATGTTAATGGAACCGAATTAGGTTTTGGTGGTGAAGAGCTATCTCGTTTGGCTAATATTGACATGTCAGGCCTGGATAAACGTATAAAAGAATGTAAATTTGAAGTGGCTTGTGATGTTAATAATCCTCTTACAGGACCCGAAGGAGCGTCTGCTATATACGGACCTCAAAAGGGTGCAACTGTTGATATGGTTGCCAAGTTGGACGAAGCTTTAATGCATTTTGCAGAGATAGTAAAAAAAGATATAGGAGTGGATATTAACAATATTCGTGGTTCTGGAGCTGCAGGCGGACTTGGAGGAGGTATGGTTGCATTTCTTGACGGACGATTACGATCAGGCGTTGACATAGTTTTGGATATAGTTGGTTTAAACAAACAATTGGAAGAATCTCATTTAGTTATCACTGGTGAAGGATGCATGGATTATCAAACTGTGTATAATAAAGCCCCAATTGGTGTTGCTAATAGAGCAAAATCTAAAGGGATTCCAGTCGTAGCTGTATCAGGTTCTCTTGGTGTGGGATATGAGCAAGTACATGACCATGGTATTGTTGCTTGTGTTGGCATTACATCCGCACCCATGAGTTTGGATGAGGCCAGTGAGCGAGCGTTCGATTTAATTGCACAAGCGACGGAGGAGTCTATGCGGTTTATTCAGGTCGGTGATTTAACGGCTTAGATAAAGACGATTAAATCAATGGAGTATAGCCAATTCAATTTGGACATGACATTAGATAAAATATGTCATCTCCACATACCCTGCCCTACTCTAATAACACTATGTGAACTTCTCCGGGACCATGAACGCCAGTGACGATAGTTTGTTCTATGTCCGCTGATCTACTAGGGCCTGTTATTATGCTCATGTATCTGTCAAAGTCCCCGATTAGAAAGTTTTTACTTCTTAACGTGAATAGTTCGTCTAAGCTAGGTAATATTTGATTGGATAGAACCACTGCGATATGTACTGGTGGCAATAGAGATACAAGTCTGCTTGTTCCAGGCTTGGCTAAAAGTACACATGACCCTGTTTCCGCTATAGCGTAGTCTACACCAGTTATTCCAATGTCAGATTTAATGGCATGTTGACGTAGTATTGCTCGTTCGCCATTTTGTTTTTCTGTATCAAGTCCAGACTCAAGTGCAAGGATTTTTGTGGAAATACCTTGATTAGACAATGCTTGATCTATTTCTATAGTTTCGAGTATGGAGTGAGTGGATCGTATGACAGTTTTAGGTTTGATAGTTTGTGTGATAGATATTATGTATTGTGTTGCTTCTTCGCGAGTCTTTACATGAGCCATTTTACATCCAGCTTGAACAGCGGTTTCCATGAATTCCAACAGAAGATCTTTGTTGTTTTTACGAATGTATCGCTCGATGTTTTTAGATTTGGTTTTAACTAATTTAGTTTTCTCAGATAACGAATATTGCTCACGATGAGCATTTCTGGAAATTTCATCGTCTTTACCAAGGGCATTGCGGACGGTTTTTAGAAACTCGTCTCTAGCATCAGTTGGATTTATCTTCATAACATACACATCTGTATTTATTAGTCTTTCATTATGTCTCGCCACCTCGACCGAAATGGCTTAGTGGATATCCTGGGGAAATGCCTATATTTAGTCCATCTGGTCAATGGAGGAGGCATCCAGGTGAGCCAGTCTTTATTCGTACTTAATCTCTGTAGGTAGCTAAGCATTCGAGTGGCTAAAGTAAATGTTGTTGAACGGGACGTGGTGATAAGCCACATTTTCATCATTAGTTTCTCTATTATAGATACGTTTTGTTCTTTAGGGTATGAATTTCCCTGAACCAGTTCTTTTCGTAAATGAAGTAACATTTTCGGGATGTTAATTTTAACCGGGCATACTTCCCTGCAC
>CAZSCD010000156.1:0-5583 GCA_964605345.1 uncultured Dehalococcoidia bacterium | reverse complement strand
GGCGGTTGAGTTTGTTATTGGACGAGGAGAACAGACTTCTGCTGTAGATATAGGTTTGACTCCTAGGGCAAAGAAAGTTTTTGAGTTAGCTGTTGATGAAGCTCGCCATTTGAATCATCAACGCATTGGAACAGATCATATACTTATTGGTTTGATGAGAGAAGGAGAAGGTGTTGCGGCTGGTGTTTTGGAAAGCTTAGGAGTAACGCTCGATTTAGTAAGGGAAGAGGTTAGCCGTGTGATATCGGAAGAAGTTACTCACCAGTCCATAAATGCTTCTGGTAAAGATAACAGTAAGACTCCTATACTAGATCAACTTGGAATTGATCTCACACAAGCTGCTAGAGATGGTAAACTGGATCCTACGGTTGGTAGAGAAAAAGAAATCCAACGAGTTATTCAGATTTTATCTAGACGCACAAAGAACAATCCTGTCCTCATAGGAGAGCCTGGAGTTGGCAAAACTGCAATTGTAGAAGCTTTAGCTCAACATATAACTAATAATGACGTGCCAGCTACACTACAAGGTAAACGATTGATTACTTTGGATATGGGAGCATTGGTTGCGGGTACTAAATACAGAGGGGAATTTGAAGAAAGACTGAAACAGATTGTTGAAGAAATACGAAATTCAAAGAATTGTGTGCTTTTCATAGATGAGATACACACAATGGTTGGAGCTGGTGCTGCAGAAGGTGCAGTCGATGCTGCAAATATTTTAAAACCGTCTCTTGCAAGAGGAGAAATGCAAACCATAGGTGCTACAACATTGGAGGATTATAGAAAATATTTGGAACGAGATTCTGCTTTGGAGAGACGTTTTCAGCCTGTGAGAGTTGAACAACCTACAACAGAAGAAACCATAGATATTCTACGAGGAATTAAAAGCCGTTACGAAGAACATCATCAATTGGAGATATCTGAAGAAGCTCTTGGCGCGGCAGCCAATTTGGCAGCTAGATTCATTGCCGATAGATTTCTTCCAGATAAAGCCATAGATCTTATAGATGAAGCTGCGTCTAAGGTTCGTATTAGTCTTAGTATGGCTCCATTGTCAGTTAAAGAAACTACAAGAATATTGGATGGTGTTAGAAAAGAAAAAGATGATGCTGTTTCTTCAAGGCAGTATGAATTTGCGGCAGAATTGAGAGATCGAGAGACTAAACTCCAGGAAAAATTAGATTTGCTTGAAAAGAAATGGCAAGACGAAGTGAGTGAACAAAGTTCAGTGGTCACCAGTGAACACATAGCTGAGGTAGTCAATATGTGGACTGGTATACCGGTGACTCGTTTAGCTTCTAGTGAAACAGAACGTCTTGTTGGAATGGAAGATGAACTTAGAAATAAAGTTATTGGACAAGACGAGAGTATTTCCTTGGTTTCCAAAGCTGTGAGAAGAGCTAGGGCTGGTCTCAAAAACATAAAACGCCCTGCAGGCATTTTTATGTTTTTAGGACCAACAGGAGTAGGAAAAACTTATCTTGTGCAAAAACTCTCTGAATTCATGTTTGGCAGTGAAGATTCTATGCTAAGATTGGATATGTCGGAGTTTATGGAGAGGCATTCGGTGTCACGTCTTGTGGGGGCACCTCCTGGGTACATAGGGTATGAGGAGGGAGGACAACTAACCGAAGCTGTAAGGAAGAAATCATATTGCGTAATTCTACTGGACGAGATTGAAAAGGCACATCCAGAAGTGTTTAATATGCTGCTACAGATTTTTGATGATGGACATTTAACTGACTCGAAGGGCCGTAAAGTTGACTTCAGAAACACCATAATTGTAATGACAAGCAACATTGGATCAGATTTAATCAGACAGGATAGATCAATAGGTTTCACGTCAAGAACGGAATCCGCTCAAGAAGAGTCTGAGATTTATGAACGCATGAAATTAAATGTAATGGATGAAGTTAAGAAATTCTTCAGGCCTGAATTTCTTAATCGGATCGATGGTACCGTTGTGTTTCATGCGTTGAGTCGAATGCATATGTTAGAGATAGTAGAATTGATGTTGGCTGAAGTAGCTTCCAATTTAATCGAAAAAGGAATCGATATGGAAGTCACTGAAGGAGCCAAGAATTGGATCGCAGAACAAGGTTATGATCCTGCTTTTGGCGCAAGGCCGTTACGTAGAGTCATTCAAGATAGTCTTGAAGATAAGTTGTCAGATGCGGTTTTGAGTGGAAAACTGAAGCCAGCAGATACTGCTGTAATTGATTTAGATGATGATGGCATTATAGTAAATTCTCGGTCTCCTGTACCTTTAGCATCCGCGTAACGATTTGCAGGAGTATGAGAGTCATATAGACTCTTATATAATGTAGATAAATAGCTTCCTTCACGAATGGTTTGTTTGATTTTGTGTCATTTGAGTATCTTGCTTTGTATGTCGTGGTGGCTGCTAAACGATTTAGTTGTGCTGCGATGTGATCGTTTTTATTTGTTTGGTGTGAGATGGTAGATTATAAAGCCAAACCCGTATTTATATGTGCGTCTTGTGGCAATCAAAGTGTTAAATGGGAAGGCCGCTGTTCTCTGTGTGGAGATTGGAATACCGTTGCTGAGATGCCAAGATACAAGGCTAGAAAACGCTCAAGTTATCAATCAAGTCAGACAGTATGTGAACTTTCACAAATTGAGAAGGAATCTGTAAGACGTATAAGTCTTTCTTCAGAGGAAATCAATCGAGTTTTGGGAGGTGGTATAGTTCCAGGTTCGCTTGTATTGGTTGCTGGTGATCCAGGGATTGGTAAGTCTACAATGCTTCTTTGGTTAGCCTCAGATGTAGCTAGTGTAATTGGTAATACGATATATGTTACAGGTGAGGAATCTCCTGCTCAAGTTAAAATGAGAGCAGATCGCGTTGGAGTCTTGGGGCACAATTTGTATTTAATGCCAATTACTGATTTGGATGAGATAATTGTAGAATTAGAGGAACGTAAGCCAGTTGTGGCAATTATAGATTCGATACAGACAATTTGTGATGCCTCCATTACTTCGGAACCAGGTAGTGTTACACAGATCAAGGAGTGTTCCAGGAAATTATTGGCATGCGCTAAATCTAACAATATTTCTATAGTTATGAGTGGTCATGTTACAAAAGAAGGAGATGTTGCTGGACCACGAATTTTGGAACATATTGTAGATGTGGTGCTTTATATGGAGGGGGATTCTGTTAATTCGTTGCGTTTACTCAGAACGAAAAAAAATCGTTTTGGATCTACTGACGAAATCGGTATTTTTCAAATGACCGAGAGTGGTTTGGCAGATCTAAAAGATCCGTCTAGGACATTTCTTCCAGAATATAGGACTGGTGTTGGGTCTGTGATAGTTTCAGTTATTGAAGGTAACAGACCGTTGCTAGCAGAGATCCAAGCTCTTACTGCTAGGTCTATTTTGTCCACACCAAGACGAGTGTCTTCTGGTGTAGAGTTTAATAGAGTCCTGTTAGTTTGTGCTGTTTTAACTAGGCGATTAGGAATATCACTGGCAACACAAGATATTGTTGTTAATGTTGGAGGTGGACTGAAAATCAGAGAACCGAGCGCTGATTTGGGGCTTGCTTTATCAATAGTATCTGCTTTTAGAAACATACCAATAAACCCTGACATAGTTGCCATTGGGGAAATAGGACTTAGTGGTGAAATTAGGACAGTGCCACAAATTGAGAGACGAATTAGTGAAGTCGATCGATTAGGTTTCAAAACATGTTTAGTTCCAACTGGCAAAATAAATGATGCGGTTTTTCACAAAAAACTGAAAGTCCTTCAAGTAAACAACTTGGATGAAGTTGTTCAGCGGTATTTAGAAAGTAATTCCAGTGAATCGTATTAATTAATCCTAGTAAACCATGAGGATTTGTATGTGTATGCATGAAACATATTTTATCTGGTATCCTATATTTATTCGTTTAATCGACGTTTTAATTAACTTGCGAGTAGTAAACGAATTTTTAGTAAAATCATAGACTTTTCTAAATATTAATTGGAAGCAAGGAGTTTGTTCCTGAAAACCGCATATTTTCATCCCATAGGTGGAGTTAGTGGAGATATGATTCTGGGTGCAATTGTCGATGCAGGTGCTTCATTTCACAAAATTGAAGAAGGATTGGCAAGCCTTGGAGTTGGAGGATACTCGATTTCACATTTGCAGGGTAGAAGAAATGGAATGCGTGGAACGTCAGTAGTAGTTGATTTGGATGATTCAAGTCAACATTACGAACATTGCGAAGAATTCGTGTCAATAATACAACGGTCAAGACTTTCTGCGAAAATCATTGACACATCTTGTGAAGTCATTAGGCGCCTAGCTAAGGCTGAAAATTCCGTTCATGGATGTCAAAAGGATGATGCTGTTTTACATGAATTGGGTGACATAGATACTTTAGTAGATGTTGTTGGAACGGTGATAGGCTTAGACATATTAAATGTAGGAAATGTATATTCAGCAGCGTTACCTGTAAATATAGGTATGACTAAAAGTTCACATGGCCTTATGCCTTTACCATCTCCAGCTGCCATTGAACTGCTTGCCATGTCAAATGCTCCTGTGGTTAAACCCCCTACAAATATTGATTATGGAGATGAAATGATCACACCAACCGGTGTTGCGTTACTTACCACTTTATCTCAATTTACACAACCTAGTATGAAGTTGGAACGGGTGGGTTATGGTTTGGGAACCAGGGACTCAAAGGATTACCCGAATGTTTTGGCGTTATGGCTAGGAAATGAAGTAAACATTATACCTAGTACAACATTGACTATGATTGAAACGAATGTTGATGACATAAGTGGTGAATTTCTTGGTTACCTCCATGAACGACTGTTTGAACTAGGAGCACTGGATGTATGGTTTAGTTCTATTCAAATGAAAAAGAATAGACCTGGAACAATGATAAGCGCGATAATTTCTTCAGACATCCAAGACAAAGCTATAGAAATGGTTATGAAAGAAACATCTACCTTTGGAATTAGAGTACGTCCAGTAAATAGGTATGAAGCTGATCGCGAAGTTGTGTCTCTAGATTCACACCTTGGTAATATTAATATAAAGATCAAATGGGTTAATGGCGATAAGGTTGGAGTTTTCCCGGAATATGATTCTTGCCGCGATATAGCTTTGAAGCATGGAATACCCATACAAGATGTATATCGTATTGCTCAACAGGATGCCTATGAAAAGTTTATGGGGTCGTAAAGTTTAAGTATTTCCATTTTCGATCCTTAGACAAATATAAAGACCTCATAGAGTCATGTTTTGATAAAGATGTAAGTCATCTAGTCTAATATATAGTTGACCGCCTATATGTATGTTCTTATAATATGTACTTCGTGATTGAACAAGCGATATAGTTTTAGTTCGTTTTAATCCGTATGGATTTTGCGAATATAATCGATTGATCTAGCATGACATAAAACCTAGGAGGTCTTGGATTGGTTGGGCCGCTATGCTAAACTGGGCATGTGTTTGAGGAGGGGTGGGTGAGTGGCTAATACCACCAGTCTGTAAAACTGGCGCCCGGAAGGGCTACGTAGGTTCGAATCCTACCCCCTCCACCATGTGAAGGAATGTAGAAAA
>CAZSCD010000155.1:0-10287 GCA_964605345.1 uncultured Dehalococcoidia bacterium | reverse complement strand
TATGCCACCATCTGTTATGATTGGAACGTATCTGCCGCTACGTTTGTAATATTCTTCTCTGGCTGAGGCACAATTCAAAGTAGATGTAACTTGTGGTACGCCAATACCAGTTACTTCACGTGTAGTGCAAGCGGCGCCTGGTCCCACTCCCACTAAAATTCCATGAATACCTGTCTCCATAAGTTCTAAAGTCGCGTCGTAGGAAACACAGTTTCCAACTAGGACAGGAACATTGATATTGTCTAAAAGCTCGGCAAATCTAAGGCCTCTTGCACTGTGTGATATGTGGCGTGCTGTTGTAACTGTCGATTGTACCACTATAACATCTGCCCCAGCTTCGACTGCTTTTGGAGCTAGTTTTTTGGTGTTTGTTGGGGTTATAGATATCGCGCACTTAGAGCCATTTTGTTTGATTTTGTTTATGCGCGCCTCTATCAAGTCGTCCCGAATTGGTGCGGCGTAAATTTTTTGAAGGACTTCGGCAACTTTTTCTTGAGGAGTGGTTGCAATCGTTGTTAGAATTTCTGATGGATTGTCGTATTTAGATTGAATACCCTCTAGATTCATTACTGCCAATCCGCCCATATTGTGCATTTTAATGGCAAACTCCGGGGATACTACGGCATCCATAGCGGCTGCAAGAATTGGAATTGTGAGAGTTATGTTATCGATTGAGAAATCAGTGTTAGTTAGTTCAGGATTTATAGTTACATTACCTGGAACAATTGCCACCTCGTCAAATCCATAGGATCTTCGAAGTACTTTGAATTCGGATGTGTTCATAACTTACTCACCAGATTGAATGTGGCCGACTATAGCAAAATGATTCCATTAAAGTCAAGGAGGATTTATGAAATTTATTGTATGTGAGTCAGTTAAATTAATATGCAGAAGATGGATGTGTTGACACTTCACGTTAATTGGCCATGTATTGAGTTGTCATTTTACGATTTGCTCGTTAGAGAATTTCACATTTATTTTGTATTAAGTCAATTTGTTTGTATCATTTAAATCTTCGATTGGTATACTTGACAACAAGACTGTGAGCACATAGTTTTTAGATGTTCAAAGTAAATTTTGTCAATCTCTGAGTCTTCTTGATAGAGAGGTGAGTACAGTGAGTGCTTCATGTTCTGAAAAAGAAAGCGTTTATCGCAGTGATGGTCGATCGGTTGCCGTTGGTAGCAATGGGCTAGTGACTTCTGCCCATCCGTGGGCATCCTCAGCAGGAATGAAAATACTTAAGGGAGGAGGAAACGCCTTTGATGCCGCTGTAGCTACGGCTGTCGCCTTAAATGTGGTTGAGCCATACATGTCGGGGGTTGGAGGTATAGGATTAGCGTTAATATACGTTGCTAAAGAGAATAGAGTACGAGCTTTAAACTTCTCAGGGTGTGCGCCTAGCTTGGCGGAACCGTCTAGATTTACGGAACATACCAAGGAACATGGAATCTTGTCGGCTATGATACCGGGGAATTTGGCAGGTTGGCACACACTGCATGAAACGTATGGTTCCTGTGATTGGGAAAGATTATTTAAATCCGCCATATCGTACGCGGATCAAGGAATTCATATAACCGAATTTAACAGACGTATGATGTTGCGTAATGCATCTCGTATTTCAGCATATCCATCTAAAAACATCATACTTGATGAATGTGGAGCCCCACCTTTGATAGGTCATAAGTTGAGAATGCCTGAACTTGCCAAATCATTAAGGAATATATCTAAACAAGGAGCAACTACTTTTTATCAAGGTGAATTGGCTGAACTTATTGTTGAAGCAAATCAATCTTTAGGTGGACTCTACACCTTGGAGGATTTTGCAAAGTATCATGCGTATTGGCAAGACCCTATTCATATTTCGTATCGAGGTAGAGATATATTTACCACACCTCCCAATTCTAGCGGATTTCAGGTATTGCAAACTATGAAAACCATGGAAGGTGTTAATAAATCAGATCTCATGCCAAGTGATGTAAGTTCGATACATACTCTCATGGAGGTCTTAAAATTATGTGTCGCGGATCGAATTAAATACGCTGGTGACCCAGATTTTGTTCACATTCCTGTGGAAGGAATTCTTTCCAAATCATATGCGAGACGTCAGATACAACGAGTTGATCAAGGAATTGCTGCAAGTGTGTCTGGTGAACATTTCAGCAAGCACAAAAATATAGGGGCGATACTTTCTGGAAAACCTGAAGACTTTGATGATGGTATGACAACACATTTCGCGGTAGCAGACAGGGATGGCAATGTGGTATCAATAACTCAAACTTTAGGAGGAGGATTTGGTTCGGCCGTAGCCGTAGGAGAGACTGGTATATTTCTGAACAACATGTGTAATTGGTTTGATTTGGATGAAGGCAGCCCTAATTTAATTGGGCCGGGGAAAAAAGTGGATTTTGTGATTGCTCCTACTCAAACTTTCGAGCACGGGAAGTTCCTTTTAAGTATTGGTACGCCAGGTAGTTGGGGGATTTTACAGACAACCCCTCAAATGTTGATTAACATATTAGACTTCGACATGAATATACAACAGGCTATAGAAGCCCCTAGATTTCGTTACTATGATGGATTGCATGTGGATATGGAAAAGCGTTTTCCCACGGATTTAATTCATGGACTAAGGAAAATCGGACATGAAGTTCGGCTTATCGACCCATGGAGTTGGGAAGTAGGTGGAGCTCAGGGTATTTTTATGGATTCAAAGTCTGGTGTGTTTCAAGGTGGAGCTGATCCTCGTCGAGATGGATATGCTGTTGGTTGGTGAATGCAATTCATTTTTAATTGCAATATTTAGTCGATTTATCATAAAGATTAGTAAAATTTGATAGGTTAGGAGTGGAATTGCTCTTCACTTTGTACGCAAATGGGTAGCCACTATATGTGTAGTAGTGGTAGAATACAGGAAGTGAAACTTGTAATTCGTGGAAGATTACTTTAAAGTAAGGCGATTATTTAAATTTGTAAATTTGGTTGTAAAGTGAACCGTATTTATCTATGCTAACACTCGATCTTGTGTTAGGGTAGACGAAGCAATTAACTTTGTATCTTCCTCTCAATTTAGGAGAGGACACATTAAGAGGGACGTAAGACATGTCTAAGTTAAAACTATCTATGTTATTGGTTTTGGTTCTAACGGTAACGATTCCTTCGGCTTTGCCTCAGGTTCAGGCTGCCGCTCGAGGTACTGGCACAGCAGTTATCTCTGATGGTACAGATCTCAGTGATACCATCACGTATGCGATGACTGGTGTTACCGTTCCTTCGGATGGTGGCTATGAAGGTTGGCTTGTATCCGGTGACGGAGAACAAACAAGCACTGGGGTTATGGCTGTTGGGACCGATGGAGTTATTAGTCACAAGTTTACTTCTGACAGTGGAGAGAACTTGATCGCTAATTATCACAAAATCCTCATAACAGAGGAATCTTCTGGTGCGGTTGTATTCAGTAGCGAGATTCCATCTGCTGGTATGGCTCACATTAGGCACCTAGTTTCTGAAGGCCCTGCAGGCGGTGATGGAATTTTATCTTCATTGAAAGGGCAACTTGATGTGGCAATCGCAAATGCAGCTCTAGCCTCATCTGCTACTGATATAGCAGGAGTCCATAAATATATGGAGATAGTCATCAACGTATTAGAAGGCGAAGGTGGAGCTAATTATGGAGATCTTGATGGCGATGGAGCCACGAGTGATGAAGGTGATGGATCTGGTGCTATTACACATGCTCAGGGTCGAAGCCATGCTTTGTTAGCTGCTGATGCTGCTCCAAGCGAGGACGACATAATAAAACATGCAGATCTTTTAGAGATTGTAGGTAAGAATACTGAAGATTGGGCTACTGATGCCAGAGATAAGGCTTTGACTGTGTTGGCAACCACTAATTTGAGCTTGGCAAAAGTGTTAGTTGGTCCTGGTGCTAGTACGGTATCAAGTAACCTAGATGCAGCCAGAAATGGATTTGATGCTGACAATGATGGTACTGTTGCTGTTTCTGCTACAGAAGGTGGAGCTGCTCAGGCTTATACTGAAGGACAACTGATGGCTACTTATACTATTCGACCTGGTGCTTTAGCTGAAGTTGTTGTTGAAGAAGAAGCTGGTCCGTTAGGTCTTCCATCGGTTGGAGATACTGCAGTTCAGTCGTTAATGCGTATAGGTCTAATGACAGGAATAGTTCTATTGATTGGTGGAAGCCTGTTGGCTGTTGCTGGGCGAGTTTCGCGTCGTAACATTTAAAGATATGTATTAAAAAAACGTTTAGAGTTTTTTAAAAGAGGCCTCGTCGCGTTTAGCGACGAGGCCTCTTTTACGATTATAGCTAATTTTGGGCTGCGTATATGATTCAGAGAGTATAATTTATGAGTAGTGTTGGTCAATCTATAACTTTGCTTTCTTAATATCTGCGGATGCTACATTTGTAGAGTGAGCTATGTTTTCAGTAAGAGAAGTTCTAAAAGTTATGAGTGTTACCGTATTGGCAATGACGATGTGCGCCTGCAATGAAACCGATGATGGATCATCTAATGTGATATCTACACCTACTCCTATATCCTCTAGTCCTGAAATATTGCTTCAAGAATCAGGTATAGCGATGTCTGACTTAAATTCGTTCCGATTTGATTTGTATCATAAAAGTGGCACGACAATTCTTTTACCTAATTTATTCATGGAAAATGCACAAGGTCATGTTGTAAAACCAGATAAGATATCTGTTCAGTTCACAGGTACTTTTGGTTCATTTGCTATCAAATCTAATTTGATAACAATTGGGGATAATAGCTATATGACTAATCCTTTGACTGGGAATTGGGAAGCCATGCAGAAAAGAGCTAGTCCTCTTGGCTTCTTTGATCCGTTAGGTGGCATTACATCAATTATGTTATTTATTGATGATGCTTTCGTCGTCTACAATGATGATAAAATTTATGTGGTACAAGGTGTGTTAGCCACAGAACACCTATCTCCTTTGGTTGGAGATACTCTTGAAGGTGAAATAGTAGATCTAGAACTTAAGATATATTCTGACACTAAATATCTTGTGGAAGCAGTAATTTCTGGGAAAATTATGCTAGACGACTCCGATGGTATTGTTAGAGTTATTAAACTTTCTGAATTTAACAAACCGGTTAATGTAGATTTACCTAAGTGATACAATTCCACCATTAGTATATTGTGAAATCTTCAGCACAAATATCGCCATATGTGGTTTTAATCCCTGTTCTCGCTGCAGTTTTCTTTGCTGCAGATGATCAAACGGTGATTGTTACAGTACTCCCCGAAATCATGTTAGCCATGAATGTACAGATTACTGAACTAGATCGAGCTTCTTGGTTAATTACGGGATATTTACTAGGATATGTGGCTGTAATGCCTATTATGGGTAGAATGTCTGACGTGTGGGGGCGTCGTAAACTTTTCATAATAGCTATTTCTATATTTATGTTGGGTTCAGTTTTGGTTGCATTGTCTCGTAATTTGGAGTTCCTAATAGCCACGCGAATTTTTCAGGCAGTAGGAGCTGGTGCATTAGTACCTATAGCCATAGCCATTGTTGGAGATTTATTTCCACTAACACGACGAGGTATACCGCTAGGTATAGTGGGGGCTTGTGCCGAAGCTGGAGCAGTTGTAGGTCCCTTATGGGGAGGACTTGTCACAAGATATTTGGATTGGCAGTGGGTGTTCTGGCTGAATATACCAGTTGGTGTACTTATTCTTTTAGGTATTATGTTGTTCCTAAGACCGAATTCTAAACATAGGCATCAAGTTAATGTTGATTATTTGGGAGGAATATTTATTACCATAAGTTTGGCGACACTTACTCTGGGATTAACTAGAGTTGGGATGCCAGATATATGGATGGCGTTGTGGTTTGTAGTTTCCTGTTTATCTTTGATATGCTTCATATTCAGACAAAGTAACGTACCAGAACCACTAATACCTTTGTACATATTTAAGAATTGGATGTTTAGCACAGCTAACTTCACTCATTTAATGGTGGGAGGTTCACTTATTATTGGGATGGTTACTATTCCGCTGATGGCTGATACGATTTTAGGACACTCCACGCTTGAAGGAGGACTTCGTTTAATGAGAATGACTGTAGCAATACCAGTTGGTGCAGTTCTTGGAGGATTATTTTGCCAGAGGTTAGATTACAGATTACCTACAATATTAGGATTAATGATGATAGCTATTGGGTTCGGATTTATGAGTTACTGGGGGTTAGATATAACTGATCCTGCTATGACGATTCATCTGTTGATTACTGGATTTGGATTTGGCCTTATTATAGCCCCCATAACTTTGGCAGCGACTAGTTTCGTGGATGCGGAATACATTGGTACTGCCGCTGCTTTGGTTACTGCTATGAGGTTAGTTGGTATGACATTTGGACTCGCGGCATTGGCATCATGGGGTATGGGCAAATTTCATATCCTGGCGACAGAATTACCGTTTCCATTTGAATCACTTGATCAATATCCTGGATCGACAGAACAACAATTTCGTGAATTTGAAACTGGATTGACCGAGATTAGTCTCACCTTATTTAATGACTTCTTCTTAATTGCGATGGTGATCAGTTTACTGGCTTTAATTCCAGCGTCTCTCATGATTTTGCGGAAACGTTAATTATCGTAATCATATTTTATAGACGAAAGTTTTCAACCTGAACAGTTTTCAGTTTCGGGTATCTATACTTAAATCACAATATCAACCAGGTTGAATGGTGTTTCCAAAAAGTTTTTAATATCTACAATGAATCTAGCACCTTCAGCTCCATCTACGATACGGTGATCCGCTGATAAGGTTGCAGTCATAACCTGGGCAATGGTTATCTGTTTATTTCTGATGACTGGTTTGTCAGTTATTGTGCCAACTGCTAAGACTGCCGATTGTGGAGGATGTATTATTGCAGTGAAACTACTTACGTCAAACATCCCTAAGTTGCTAATGGCGAAAGTGGCGCCCGTGTATTCTTGAGAAGTTAACGTACCTTCCTTTGTTCTACGTGCTAGATCTTTGCTTGACACTGATATGTCTTTAATAGATTTATTGGCGCATTCCATAATTGCTGGAACTACAAGCCCATCATCGGTGGCTATTGCAATTCCAATATCAATTTCAGTATTCATCTGTATGCCTTCTTCAGTAAAAAAGGCATTGAATTTAGGATGAATTTTTAACGCTTTAACACAAGCTTTAATTATCATGTCATTGACACTTATATGAATGTCGTCAGTCTCCATGGATTGATTAATCTGATTTCGTAGTTCCATAGCTTTTGTCATGTCTATATCTGAAGATATGTAGAAATGTGGTTTTTCTTGTTTGCTACTGACAGTAACTCTGGCAATTTGCTGTCTCATTTTAGTCAGAGGGACTTTATTTGGTTGAGCTTTAGAATAAGAAGTTCCATCTTCATTTTTTTCTGTTTCTATATTTAGTATGTCGTCTTTAGTTATTCTCCCCATAGGACCTGTGCCAGAAACTTTGGACAGGTCAATTCCACGATCTTCCGCTATTCTTCGTGCTGCTGGAGAAGCTTTAATACCAGTTTTAGAGACAGGTGTGGTTTCCTCAGGTGGCATTATTTTTGCGGATTCATGTGTTTTTTGATCTGCTACACTTGGCTGCATTGAGTCTGTGGTTGATGTTTGTGGTTCTTCTAGTTCAGGTATTACTTCTCCCTTATCGCCTACTATAGCTATGGGTTTACCTACTGGTATTGTACTTCCTTCTGGTTCGAGTATTTTGAGAAGGATTCCGGATGTAAATGACTCAAATTCAACAACTGCCTTGTCAGTCTCAATTTCTGCGATTGGTTCCCCTATATCAACTTGATCCCCTTCAGATTTAAGCCACCTCACTACAGTACCTTCTGTCATGTCATAGCCCATTTGAGGCATCATTAATTCGTCAACCATAACTCACTCTCTATCAGAAAATTATTCATATCATCTATTTTACATAAAAAATAAAATAAAATCCGTACAAATCACAGATCATATGTTTAATTGTTTCTTAACAGCTTTAACGACTGCATTTTTATTTGGGATAGCTACTTGTTCTAGATTCTTTGCATATGGTGTGGGGATATCTGGATGGTTGATACGATTTATAGGGCCGTCAAGATAATCAAAAATTCGTTCTTGTATCTCACTGATGATTTCAGAAGCGAATCCTCCAGTTTTACACATCTCTTCTATGATCATAGCTTGATTTGTCTTCTTTACAGACGAGACAATCGTGTCAATATCTAGAGGGTTAAGTGTTCGTAAGTCAATAACTTCAACACTTAATCCATTTTCAGATTCCAGAATGTTGGCTGCTTCATATGCTACGTGTGACATACGTGAATAAGCTATTAATGAGATGTCACTTCCCTCACGTGTTATATTTGCTTTACCAAAAGGAATTATGTGTGAATCGGAGCATTTTTCTTGAGATACGTTGTAGAGTAGTCCATGTTCAACGTATATTACGGGATCTTCTTCTAATAAAGCGCTGCGCATTAAACCTAGCGCATCACATGGATAAGCAGGAACTGCTACTTTTAATCCAGGAACCGATGCAAACCACCCTTCGAAACTTTGAGAGTGAGTTGCTGCGAGTTGGCCTCCACCTCCAGTTACAGTTCTTATTATGATGGGAACGTTTAATTGTCCGTCAGACATGTAACGTAACTTGGCAGCATGATTAATGATTTGATCCATGCCTAGCAGCGCGAAATTAATCGACATAATTTCTACAATGGGTCGCATTCCACCCATTGACGATCCTACTGCGGCTCCAATTATAGTATCTTCACATATAGGAGTATCTCTGATTCTTGAATCTCCGTAGTCTTTTAAAAAATCTTTGGTTACTGCGTATGCTCCACCATAATGAGCTATATCTTCACCCATGAGAAATACACGTTCGTCATTATCAAGAGCTTCACGTAGGCCTAAGGATATGGCTTCTCTGGTTGTAATTACTGTCATGATTATTTCTGTGTTTCTCCGTAAACGTTTTCTAACATAGATTCAAGTGATGGTTTAGGACTTTTTTCTGCGAATTCTACTGACATATCAATTGTTTGAGATACATTTTTTGTGATTTGATCGATTTGATCTTGAGTAAGTAAATTGCGCTTTATGCATAGTGTTTTGAATTTCTCAATAGGGTCATTTGTTTGCCAGTCTTGCAATTCAGATTTCTCTCTGTATTTTCCAGGATCTGCCATTGAATGGCCTCGGAAACGATATGTCATAGCTTCAATAAACATCGGTTTGCTGTAATCATGGATTTGTTGTAATGCGTCCAATGTTGTGTCTCGTACAGTTACCAAATCCATACCATCAATTTGAGCAGCAGCCATTTTGTATGCGTCAGCCATAGTGTAGAGATCTTTACCAATAGCATGTGTGAATTCAACGTGTGTTCCCATTCCGTAGAGATTATTTTCTAGAAAGAAAATAATAGGTAGCTCCCATAACGATGCTAAATTTAGGGATTCATGGAATGTTCCTTGATTTACTGCTCCATCACCTAAGAAACACAGTACGACGTTTCCATTATTTTTCATCTTGCATGCTAATCCTAATCCTACAGCTATGGGTAATTGTCCACCTACAATTGCATAGCCTCCCATAAAATTTTTTGAGGCGTCGAAAAGATGCATAGAACCGCCTTTGCCTCTGCTACTTCCATCAGATTTGCCTAAGAGCTCTGCCATCACCGTTTTAGGATCCATGCCCCTTGCTATAGCATGACCATGATCACGATAGTGACTTACTACATAGTCATTTTCTCCTAATACAGATTCTGCTCCAACTGCAACGGCTTCTTGTCCAATATACAAATGCAGAAAGCCGCCAATCTTTCTTTTCATATATAGCGCTGCACATGCTTCTTCAAATTGACGTATTACCAGCATTTTTTCTAGATATTCTAATGATTGAGATGTATTTAATTTATGTTTCATTTTCGCCAATAATAGATTTATTTAATGGAAGTTTGATTAGGGAGTTAAAGCAGAAATCTAGAGATCTTCTCTAAGAGATCTTCTCTAAATGTGTATAGCTTCGCCTTCTGAATCTAAAGCGGCTTCTTTTAGGATTTCCGAAATAGTTGGATGCGGATGAATAGCGGCTCCTAATTCAGTTGTTGTTCCTTCGAGAAGATTTGTTAAGGCCAATTCACCCAATAGTTCAGATACTTCGGATCCTATCATATGGGCTCCAAGTATATCTCCTATTTCAGAGTCTATAACTAGTTTGATTAACCCAC
>CAZSCD010000154.1:0-11429 GCA_964605345.1 uncultured Dehalococcoidia bacterium | reverse complement strand
ATATTAGTATTGTGGTATCGGATGATCATACTGTTAGGCAACTTAATAAAGAATACCGCAATTTGGATGAAACCACTGATGTTTTGGCTTTTCCATTGGATCAATCAGCCAGTAGTTTGCTTGAAAGTAAACAAGAATTAGTTAATGATGCTACTGATGGATTCGTTCTTCCACCTGATGGACATGCTGGTTTGGGAGATGTGGTAATATCATATCCACGGGTAATCACACAGGCAGAACATGCTGGTCATTCTACAAAGTGGGAATTATCATTTTTGCTTACCCATGGTATTCTTCATCTTTTAGGATATGATCACTTAACTCCAGATGAAGATACTTTAATGAGAACAAAACAAGATGCTATCTTGGCACAAGTGTTAAATTATGACTGAAGTGTTCTATCGAAAATGGCGTCCGAAAAAACTTGATGAAGTTATTGGTCAAGAACCTATTACACACACCTTACGTCAAGCCGTTATTAATGATCGAGTGGCACATGCATATCTTTTTGCTGGACCACGTGGCACGGGTAAAACTAGTACGGCAAGAATTTTGGCTAAAGCAATTAACTGCGTTTCTGTTCAAGATGGAGAACCGGATAATAGTTGTGGCATTTGCATGTCCATTAACGAAAGTAGGGCGTTAGATTTGATAGAAATAGACGCTGCCAGTAACAGAGGAATAGATGATATAAGAGATCTAAGTGATAAAGAGTCATTTGTCCCAAACGAATGCAAATATAGAGTATATATAATTGATGAAGTTCACATGCTTACTGATTATGCATTCAATGCTCTATTGAAAACATTAGAAGAACCACCAGCCCATGCAATATTCATTCTTGCTACTACTGAAATCCACAAAATTCCTCTAACGATTATTTCACGTTGCCAACGGTTCGATTTTCGTAGAATATCTTTGGACATGATGATACAAAAATTGACTACATTGTGCCGTGAGGAAAATATTGAAGCTTCTCTGGATGCACTAGGGCTAATATCTAGAAATGCAAAAGGTAGTTTACGTGATGCTGAGAATTTACTAGAACAAATTTTTGTGTCTTATGGATCTCCAATAGATGAAAATCATGTCAGACAATTGATGGGGTTATATGGTGAAGATGTAGCTAGAGAACTGGTGGAAAACTTGATTTATAAACGTACTGCAGATGCATTCGTGTTAATTAACCAAATATCTAATCAGGGTAACGATTTGAGGCAATTATATAGAAGTACCATAGAATACATTAGGGCAGTTATGTTAACCAAAATAAATGCAGATGTTGATCTAGGGTATTCGTCTGAATATGTTTCTCATATAAACACCCTTGCTGCAGATACATCTTTGGTTCATGTGTTACATATTTTAAAAGTATTTTCAAAAGTTGATTTAAAATCCGATAGTGCTTCAACATTACCTTTGGAAATTGCTGTTATGGAAACAGCATCACAAATTTCTAATCTTGAGAATAAACCTCAAGATTCCATTTCATATGAAAAAGAATTAAAGTCATCTGAGGTTAATATTGTCGATGTAAACACAGAATCAACCAAATCAGTTAAGTCTGATGGAGAAGTTAATCAGGCTATTTTTAGAAAAACTGATGAAGATAATGTTTCTAGCCAAACATTAAAAACTGATGAAGATAATGTTTCTAGCCAACCATCAAAAATTGTTTTATCACCTGAATCAGCGAAATTGGAAGAACAATGGAGTTCTGTAATAAAATCACTTAGGCATATTGGAAAACGTTTTAAATTAGGAGCGTTACTTAGAGCTTGTAAGGAACGAGAGATTTCAAATGGAGTTGTAACGATACAGTTCCCATATGCTTCACACGTAGAGCGTATGAAACTCGAATTAGATGATCCAGGTACTATGAAGGCGTTTAAGGATATTTTGGCTAGATATATGGGTGATGAATACGATGTTAATGTGACGCTTAAAATAGATGAGTCAGTTAAGTCCAAACAAAACGTTGCACCACGCAGTCATCTTGTTCGAATTGCTCAAGGTAAGGGAGCTAGAATTATAGAAGAGAAACAGGGAGACAGAAATGATGAACAGGAAAATGTTACGTCAGGCACAACAATTACAAAAACGCATGGAGAAGATGCAGGATGAACTTCAAGTGTCAACGGTTGAAACTACATCTGGTGGTGGAGTGGTAAAAGCTAAAATAAATGGTAGTATGACAATAGAATCCTTAATAATAGATCCTGAAGTAGTGGATCCTGATGATGTTGAAATGTTGCAAGATCTTATTACAGCAGCAGTAAACGAAGGCTTACAAAAAGCACAAGAAATGGCGTCTACACGTATGAATGATCTGACATCTGGATTTAATATACCAGGATTAACTAGCTGACTTTAATCGCTTGGAGTTATCAATATGATTCCCAAAACTAATTCTGATGCGGTACCTGTGACAAAATTAGTGCAAGAGTTCCATAAATTACCAGGCATAGGACCAAAGACTGCTCAACGTCTTACTTATCATTTGATTAGGATGTCTAGAGAAAATTGTGAAGCTTTGGCACATGCCATTTTGGATCTAAAGGATCGAATTGTATTTTGCTCAGAGTGTCATAACATTACAGAAAATGATCCTTGTTCAGTATGTAACAATCCAGAACGTGACCATACTAGAATATGTGTAGTTCAAGAAGCCTTGGATGTTACTGCTTTGGAAAGAACTAATAGTTACACGGGTAAATATCATGTCCTACATGGAGTTATTTCTCCTATGAATGGTGTGGGGCCAGATGATTTAAAGATTAATTCACTTATAACTAGAATTAATAATGGTGACGTCCAGGAAATCATTTTAGCTACTAATCCAAATTTGGAAGGCGAAGCTACTTCTATGTACATACATCGTTTGATTTCTTCTTTGGGAGTAAAAGTGACACGTCCAGCACGAGGTTTACCAGTTGGAGGTGATTTAGAGTATGCTGATGAGATTACATTGGCAAGCGCTCTTGAGGGACGACAAGAATTTTAAGCAAACCTGGATATATTTTCTAAATTGCAACAGTTTCCTAGAAGTAACTTGGTTGGGTAAATAACCGCGAAGATAGAGTTTTGATTGTATATGACCAGATCTAAACATTACAAAACTAACGCAGTGGTTATCAAAAGTACACCTTTGGGTGAGGCTGACCAAATCGTTACGTTTTTAACTCCAAATATTGGTAAAGTCAAAGCTGTAGCAAGAGGTTCTAGACGTACCAAAAGTAAGTCGCGAGGTCATCTGGAATTATTTAACCATGTGTCAATTTCGGTTGCACAAGGCAAAACTCTGGACGTATTAACTGAAATTGATACTATTAGAACATTCAGGAGTTTTAGAACTCATTTGCAAAGAATGTCCATTGCCTTTTATGTTGCGGAATTATCGGATGCTTTCTCTACTGAAGATGTTGATCAATTAGGCATATATACGTTAGTTATAGATACATTGAAGCGATTGGAAAAAACCGAACAATTTAGTGTATTGTTGCGTCATTTCGAAATGAATTTACTTGAATGTTCTGGATTTAAACCGGAATTGCATCATTGTGTGGAATGTTGGTCTACTTTGGAAATACAAAAACAGTTTTTTGATCCCATGTCAGGTGGGTGTGTGTGTCCAAGTTGTAAACCTTTAAATCATAATAAACTGATGTCAGTTTCAATTAAAGCGATGAAAGTGATGAGATTGTTGCAACGTGAACAAAGTATTTCTGTGATTGAAGAAATAGAAATACCACAATATGTTCTGATAGAAGTTGAACAAGTCTTGCGTACTCACTTAAAATATTTAATTGAAAAAGATATGAAGAGTATCAAGTTTATCAATTTGGTGTCGTAGCTAGACTTAACGTTACAATATTCAGTTATAGGTAGGAATATGAACGAAATATTTTGGGTGATCCTAATAGCATTGATATTGGATTATGCCATTGGATTATTGTCAACCATTCTCAATTTGCGATCTTTGAAGTCAATCCCACCGTCTTTGTTAGAAGACGTTTATGAAAGTGAAGCGTATCGTAAATCACAAGAATATACACGTGTGCAGTCCATCTTCGGGTTAATCGTTAGTTCCTTTAAATTGGTGGCCTTACTGACATTTTGGATTGTAGGCGGATTCAATTATGTTGACCAAACAGTACGGCTTATGGGATGGAGTGAAATTTGGAACGGCATGGCATTTATTGGAATATTAGCAGCTTTTACTGTGTTACTTAACATACCTCTAAATCTATATTCCACTTTTGTGATTGAACAAAGATTTGGGTTTAATAAAACAACATACTTAACATTCATATTAGATATGTTAAAAGGTATATTCATTTCAATAATTATTGGTGCTCCTATTCTGGTGGGCATTCTTTATTTCTTTGAATATACTGGATCTTTATCTTGGTTATACGTATGGGTATTCGTAACGGTTATATCTTTTGTTATTTCAATCATTGCTCCTATTTGGATCATGCCTATATTCAATAAATTCACGCCACTCGAATCTGGAGAATTGAGAAATGCTATAGTCGAATACGCGAAAAAAGTAAATTTCACTTACGGAAACATATATGTAATTGACGGTTCCAAAAGGAGTGCGCATTCCAATGCATTTTTTACTGGGTTTGGGAAAACCAAGCGTATAGCCCTATTCGATACTTTAATCGAACAATTGGACACAGATGAAATAGTATCCGTAATTGCTCATGAAATTGGACATAATAAAAAAAGACATATCGTGTCTGGAATGGCATTAGGTATAGTCCATACAGGAGCCATCCTCTTCATGCTTTCCTTAGTGATGGAAAATGAGTCTTTGTTTAATGCATTTTTCATGGAAACCACATCAATATATGCCAGTATTGTGTTTTTTGGATTGTTGTTTACACCTATAGAGTTAATTATTTCTCCAGTGATGCAGTTTATTTCCAGGAAAAATGAATATCAAGCGGATCAATGGGCAGTAGAAACGACTACCAGTAAACTGAGCTTGATATCTGGGTTAAAAAAATTAGCATCTGAAAATCTTGCTAACCTTTCACCTCATCCTGTGTTTGTTATACTGAACTATTCGCATCCACCGTTATTCAACAGGATAGAATCTATAAATTCACATATTTGTTCTCAGAAAGACTCTAAGTGTTAAGAATCCATTCAGGAGTTTATATAAAATGGATACCACAACTCCTGTATAATGACTAAGAATTATTTGTTTGTTGGAGATCATGGCTATGGTGAATCATAAAACTTACGTGGGAAATGTAGAGCTTGTTTCGTTAACTGACAACCATGGAGGAGGTAGCCCTGTAGAAATTTTCCCTGATAGTACTATGGATCAGTGGCTTACAGAATATCCAGAATTATTGGATGGGAATCATCATATACATCCCAGATTTGGTTCGGTTGCTGTTCGTTCTAATGGCAAGTTGATTTTAGTGGATACAGGTGCGGGTCCTCCTGATGGGGCACTAATAACTCAGATGAGTGATCGTGGAGTTGATAGAAATGCAGTGGATCTAGTTGTACTCACACATCTTCACGCTGACCACATTGGATGGAATTTGATTGATGATGCTCCTACGTTCCCCAATGCACGATATTTAATTACCAAAGCAGATTGGGATTATTGGACACAGCCTTCGATACTCGAGGAAACAAAACCGATACAAGATATGGTAATTCCTCTGGAAGATTTGGAAATAGTCGACTTAATAGAAGGCGAATATAAAATCACGGATGAATTAATAACAGTACCTACACCTGGACATACACCTGGACATATTTCTATTTCCATAACATCAGATGGAAACAAAGGGTTCATTTTAGGAGATGTCGCTCATAGTGTGGCACAAGCACATTATACCGATTGGAGTCCAGCTTTTGACGTGAATCCTGAATTAGCCAGACATACACGACACGCTATAATTGATATGTTAGAAGAAGGAGAAGTTCTCGTGTCCGCAGGTCATTTGCCAGAACCTGGCTTAGGACGGTTTATCCGTCGTAACGGTCGTAGGATTTGGCAGGGCATCTGAACTGTAGTGGAATTTAGAGTTAAATGGCATTAACTTTTTATGCTGTCAGATTATGCCGTAATATCTCTTCTTTTGAATATAACTATTGCTGCGATAAATGATATCAAACCTACAGATGCCAAAACACTAACATGTAGAATAGGGAAGGAATTTGTAGAAGCTAATTTGACTGGGTCGTAATAGTGGAAAATTGAGAGTGTACTCAAATTACTTAGAGAGTCAAATAAGCTTGATATAAAGTCTATAAAAAAGAACAATACTGTTAAACTTGCTGCGAGTAAAGTCGCACGTCCACCTTCATCTGACTTGGCAGATATTAGATAAGAATATCCAAGGATGGCTGTTCCCAAACATAGAGTGTTCACACCGGTAAACATAAGAAGTTTGACACTAAATTCATTACCAAATCCTTCGATAAGCACGCCAATTAAGACTCCGATTAACAAGGACATCGTAAGGAAAACTATACCAATCAAAGATGCTATCCATCTGGATGTGACAAGGATGTATCTTTTAATAGGTTGAGCAAGAAGAACCAGTATAGTTCGTTGTTCAATTTCTTTGGCTAAAGCGGAAGTTGCAGTACCTATGGCAAAGGCGGACATGATAATAAGCACTAGTGGATGACGAAGCCCTGTGGCGACATATTCGTTTAGTCCAGCGCTTAACATTGGGATTGCTTCGGTTTTCATAAGAGCAGACATTCCTTTTGGTAGGTTCTCCCAGAATTCAGGAGATCCTTCTGGCCCAAAAGTGCTATATGTGGTTGGGAATAATATACCGAAACCCGTTAAGAGGATTGATATTGTAATAACAGGCCATCTGTATCCTTTGATGGTTTTAAGTATCAATACAATCATCAGGTTAACTCATCATTGGAATCGTTGGGCCGATAATAATCCAAAAAAATGTCTTCAAGGCGTGGAGGCTCAAGTATCATATCGTCTAGGTCTAGCTTCGATAATTCCTTGATGAGAAGATTAATATCGCCTTTGAAGACAAGTTTCATTCTGTTGCCATCTTTGAAACGTTTTACAATACCAGGTATGTCAAAAGTTTCTTGACTGGCATCATTTTTTAGCGATACATCTAAATGACGTAGTTTATGTTTTTTTAGTTCATTTACAGTCTTTACGGCTATGAGATCGCCTTTTTTGATGATACCAACTCTGTCGCACAATTTTTCAACGTCAGTTAAGTTGTGTGATGAAAAAAATACAGTTCGTTCACGTGATTTGCATTCGACTATCAAATCAAATAGAACTTGTTGCATTAACGGATCCAATGCCTCGGTTGGTTCATCCATAATAACGATGCTTGGATCATGTTGGAGCGATTGAATAATTGCTAGTTTTTGACGCATGCCGTGAGAATACTGTTTTATTGAACGATTTAAATCAACTGCACTGAATTCCAGTCTTTCACATAATGACTGTCGGATTTCGGGAAAATGCACCCTTTGTAGGGCTGACATATAGTTTAGGAACTCAGTGCCGGTCATGTTGGAATATAAATTCGGTGAGTCAGGTAGTAACCCGATTTGTGTTTTTATGTCTACAGAGTCGTGCCAAGAGTTCATTCCTAAAATCAATGCATTTCCCGTTGTAGGTCTTACGAAGCCAGTAAGCATGCGTATTGTAGTAGTTTTCCCTGCACCATTAGGACCCAGGAACCCAAATATTTCTCCTTGAGAGATTTGTAGGTTAAGGTTATTTACAGCGTTTACAGTACCGTAGGTTTTAGTCAACGATTCAATTGAGATTACGTTATTCATGCCTAAATACTGACCTTCATAAAGAAATATGAATACTGTTTATGAGATGCTTGCTTATGCATATTATACTTAATGGATAAGTAGGTGGCTATTGAATCAAAACATAACGAACCTATATTTGTTGTAATCAGTGTAATGGTGATGATATGTTATTGAAATATAGGCCATGCCAAGAGTTCATTTATGAATACTTCAAAACGTAACATTATTAAACATCCTATACATAGATCTGTACGAGTTGATTCAGCATCTTTCAACACAGAAGGAAGACAGGATTTGTCGGTTTCGGATAGAGACCGGTTGCAGTGGTGGTCCAAAGCTAGATTCGGAATGTTTATTCACTGGGGGATTTATTCTGTACCTGCAGGTCGTTGGAAAGACAAAAAAATACCTGGTATAGCAGAGTGGTTAATGCATAAAGCCACCGTTCCAGTGCTTGAATACGAAAGACTTGCATCATGTTTTAATCCTGTTCAATATGACGCTGAAGAGTGGGTGAATTTGGCTAGGCAAGCTGGTGCAAAATATATTGTGATTACCTCAAAACACCATGATGGATTTGCGATATTTGATTCTTCTGCCAGCGATTACAATATTGTTTCGTCAACTCCCTTTGCTCGTGATCCTATCAAAGAGTTGGCTGAAGCCTGTAAAAAAGCTGGAATGAAATTGGGATTTTATTACTCACAAGACCAGGATTGGCATCATCCTGGAGGATCTGGTAATTATTGGGATTACCCAAAACGTACATCAGCAGATTTCGCAAACTATCTTGAGGAAAAAGTCAAACCTCAGTTACGAGAACTTTTAACGTCTTATGGTCCAATCTCCATCATATGGTTTGATACTCCTTACACAATTAGCCACGATCAAAGTGTAGAACTTCAACAGCTCGTTAATGAACTTCAGCCGGATTGTTTGGTTAGCGGACGTATAGGTAATGGAGTAGGAGACTATGGTAGCTTGTCTGACAATCAGATACCAATTGGACAGATACAGGGTTTTTGGGAAACTCCAGCAACAATGAATGACACTTGGGGATTTAAACAAGACGATAATGAGTGGAAATCGGTAGACACTCTCATTGAGTTATTAGCTGAATTGGCGAGTAGGGGAGTCAATTATCTATTGAATGTTGGACCAACTGATCAGGGAATTATTCCTAAGGCCAGTGTGGATAGAATGGAAGCGATAGGACGATGGATGGAAGTTAATGGAGAGGCAATTTATGAAACACAACCAAGTCCCTTTCCATCATCGTTTGATTGGGGGAATGTTACAGTAAATAGAAACAAACTTTATTTACTCATCAAAGATTATCCCAGTAATCCATTTGTGTTACATGGCCTACGCAGTAAAGTCATCCGTGTTTATATGTTATCCGACCCTAAAAGTGATTTTGATTTTAAACAACTTCACGACGATAGCCTTGACCACGATGTACTCGAAATAATTTTTCCTAATAAAATACCTGACCAACATGTTCCCGTAGTTGTTTTAGAGCTTGATGGTGAACCCAAAATAGACAACATGTTACTTCAACAACCTAACGGTACAGCAACATTGGTGTCTACGATGGCTAATCTACACAACAAGCAAGGTACTTCCCCAATAAATATAACCCCCAGTGGAGTTGCCGAAGATTGGACAAATAAATCCAATTGGATGAGTTGGAAAGTTAAGATTGTTCGCCCAGGAGATTATGAAATAAGCTTGGTGACAGGAGGATCACGACATAATAGTCCGTGGGATGTAGGTCATCGTGTAAATATAGAATTTGCTAGTCAATCGTTTAGATGTGTGGTCAGCCGACATGTAGTAGTTACGAAACCACGTGCCCAATACTTCCCCGAAGCAGAAACAAAGATGGGCAAAGTTAAAATTAATCAACCCGGAACTTATGACTTAAAGTTATTTGCAGACCACATTCAAAAAGGTAACTCGATTGGTTTGTCTGTGGTTTCGGTTCAACTCAGACCTGTTTAATTTTTAACATAAACAAACTTGGTGAAATGATATTGGCAGTCGCCTTTTATCGTATTTGGATTCATTGATGCAATCTGCTAAACTGAGAATTAATCAGAAACAAATAAAGGACTAGAAGAAAATGAAATTATTGATTTTTGGAGGCACACTGTTTGTAGGACGCCATATGGTTGAGGCAGCCTTAGCACGTGGGCACGAAGTTACATTGTTTAACCGTGGAGTAACATATCCAGACCTTTTCCCTAATGTAGAGAAAATCAAAGGAGACCGATTTGTAGATTTATCGCCTCTTAATGACAGACGCTGGGATGCGGTACTTGACCCTGTGGGCTATAGCCCTAAAGCTACACGGGCATCGGTAGAATTTTTTGGTGACACAATTGATCACTACACATATGTTTCAAGTAACAACGCTTACGCGGATGTTGGAGATACGCCAGTAGACGAAAATTCCAAAGTTAATGAATCTGTGGAGAATACTGATGATCGAGGTTTTGGTGGAGATCTTATCGTTCAGGAAGTGATGAGAGAACGTGGCTTGGTCTATCGAGCCGGTCTTATAGTTGGACCACATGACCGCACTGATAGGCTTACCTACTGGGCGCGACGTATCTCTCAGGGAGGTAGGGTGTTAGTCCCAGGATACCCTGAAAGACCACAACAGATCATTGATGTGCGAGATTTGACCGAATGGAATATTCGGATGGTAGAGGCTGGTCAAGGTGGGCTCTATAACACCGAAGGCCCTGATTATCAATTGACTATGGGACGGATGCTGGATGAATGCAAGACGGTCACTGGTAGTGACGCAGAACTTGTGTGGGTGGATCGGAAGTTTTTGAACGAACAAGGAGAACGATCCTTTGATGGAATGCCACCGTGGCTTGAGGATCCCGAGGGACTGATACAGATGAATTGCGAAAAAGCTATTAAGGCTGGACTCACGTTTCGTCCTTTGGCCGACATCATCTCAGACAGCCTTAAATGGGATACAGAACGTGATTTAGATGCCCCACTTCCTTTCGGCCTACCGGTTAGAGTAGGGCCTAGCTTACAACGTGAAAAAGAACTACTTGAAGCCTGGGATAAAAGATAGGATCTTGAAATAGAAAAGTAACTACGATGGGAGAGAGGTACTATGGACGATTTGACACTGATGGCTGGTGTGGCACGGGTTGATATTACTCCCCCGGTGGGTTTTCGAATGCCACACATCATTCGCAGCATTGAGGCATCTGAAGGCGTCGAGTCCCCGTTGTTGGCGACTGTTCTGGTACTAACTGACGCTCAGACCAAGGTGGTTATTTTAGATTGCGATCTTGGAGGGATGGATCTCTCTCTGGTGAATGAGATCAGGCAGAAGATTGGAGAGTTACTGGACACACCAACAAGTCATGTGTCGGTGGCGGTAACTCACACTCACAGTTCGCCTCTTACAGAGCGTAGCAAGGTGGAAGTTCCACACCTTACTGGGTTCAACTCCAGCCTAGTTGAAGCGTCAAATGCGTATATCGACAATTTGGTGAACCAGCTATGTGGAATAGCCGTCTTGGCTGATAATAGAGCACAACCCGCCCGAGTAGCTTCCGGGCGTGGGCAAGCAAAGGTTGCCATTAACCGAGAGGAAC
>CAZSCD010000153.1:0-4487 GCA_964605345.1 uncultured Dehalococcoidia bacterium | reverse complement strand
TCCACAGAAATTATTTCGTCATTACTTGTAGCTTCATACACAATTAATGAAACATCCAAATGTGACATATCATCAGACAAACTTAAATCCGACCCATATAAACCATCTTGGTATTTCACCGATATTCCATACGCAAAACTTGGATCAAAAACAATTCCTTTAAATTCGAATCGGCCTTCGCCATCAGTAACAGTCTCTAAATGTCTGTGTGTATTGGGATTTTCTTCATGAAATACCACCACTAAGCCATTATTAATAACCCGACTGGTAGTACCATTAATAACTACACCATCAATTGATATTGAGTTACCTTGTGCGTGAACAATAGACGTAAAACATACCAGCCACAAAATGGCACTTATAAGGAAAAAAAGGTTAGATCGTTTCATCTAAAATTTTCTCTTTTGTGATTTCTTGTTTAATTTTTTCTATCAGTTCTATTTTTTCGTTTTCACGTAATTCCATATTTTGAATAACCACAGCAACATCCAAAATGAATTTACGTCTCAGGGAAATATAATCATCCTCTGACATGTTGCCTATCGACCACTCAAATTCGATGTTTCTAATACTAGATAAAGCATTCTCCCAAAGTCTTATTAGGTACAATTCAGGAGAACTTTCATCAAACACCAACTCGTCAGATAAAAATCTGCGTAGAAACGGATACATAACAACAATAGCTGGAATTAAAGCTATAAAAATAGCAATTAAGACTGTCATTTATTCAAGATCGACTTTTTGACCGTTAATGATCAGCGCACTAGACCGACGTTGAGGCCACATTGCTATGACGAAACCTAAAACCAATAGTGGGCCGGACATCCACATCCACCAAACCAATGGGTTAATTAAGACGCGGAAAACTGCCTCGTCGCTATCATTAAAACTTGACGGAACTATATAAAAGTCTTCTATAGGGGTACTTCGAATTGCACCCCTAGTTGCAGAAATCCTAAACTCTGGATAGACAGCTCTGAAAGGTTGCATAAGTCCCAAATATGCTTCTCCTTTAAATACATCAAAATGAGCTACGTATTCTTCACGATCTGCATGTGTATAATTGCTAACTCCCTTGTATTGAAAAGAGTAATCACCAATATTACCAGTATCTCCTGGGCTCAGAGCAATATCTCGTTGAACACTGTAAAACGATGATGCAATAACTCCCACGGACAACATTATGATAGCGAGGTGAACAACATATCCTCCATACCTAGGTCTATTACCCATCAAGAGATTAAAGAACGCTGTATAATATGATTCGCCTTTGCGATATCGTGATCGAGTTCCGCGAAACCATTCATACAATATCCCTGCAACAACAAAAGCACAGATAGAAAACCCCACCACTGCAGGTGTTTGTCGAATACCTAGCAAAACTAGCATAACAGCAGTGGCAACAGCAACACCAACTGGGTATTTTAATAAACGTACTACGTTACGAAAAGCCGTTTTTCTCCACGGTAAAAGTATCCCAACTCCCATAACAAAAATTAACAGTAATAACATTGGACCATTGACCTGGTTGAAAAATGGCTGCCCCACAGTAACGTTATCCCCTTGTGTGGCTTTGGAAAAAATTGGATATATTGTTCCCCAAAGAGTTACAAATGCCACCACAAGAAATAAGACGTTTTGAATAAGTAACGCACTTTCACGAGATATAATTGAATCCAAATTTTCACGACTCTTCAGAGTATCCATTCGACAGAAGAAAACCACCATGGAGCTGACGAGAGTAAAAATCATGAACAATAGAAACAGCCACCCCATCGACGACTGTGCAAAAGAGTGTACAGATGGTACTGGCCCTCCTCTATTGATAAACATCCCCATTTGTGCAAATGTGAAAGCAACAATGATCAACACCATGTTCCACATTCGAAACATACCGCGCCTTTTTTGAACCATAATAGAATGAATAAACGCAGTCAAAGCCAACCAAGGCATTAGTGCAGAATTTTCCACTGGGTCCCATGCCCAATAACCTCCCCATCCAAGTATGGTATACGCCCACCAAGCACCTAACATCAATCCAAGAGTTAGAATCAACCAAGCAATCATTCCCCATAATCGGCCTAAATCAACCCATTCATCTTGCCCGGCACGTCCTGAAAGTAACGCACCCATAGCTATACTGAATGGTATAGCTACAGCTACTAAACCAGTCATCTGCATAGGCGGATGAATAAACATGCCAAAGTGTAATAAAAGCGGATTAATACCTTGTCCATCAAGCGGAGTTAACGGTAATCGTTCTAAAGGATTAGCCATCCACACTATGATGCCTAACAAGAAAACGATCATCAATGTCATGATTCCTGTTGCGTATGGAGTCGTATATGGTAATTTTCTACGCATTGTTAAAACAGTCAGTACAGCCAATATTGAAAACACCAGCACCAGAAACAAAAGAGAGCCTGCATTACTAGCATATAAAGCCACCCAGGTATATTGCTGTGGCATAGATAAATTACTATTTTCAGCCACATATCTTACAGAGAAATCATTTGTGATAAAGGAATATATCAAGGCTACGGTTGCAATCGACAATAAAAATGGAATTGTATAAAACCCATATCTGCCACTAGCTATTAATACGGGTATATTTTTAGACGCACCCAAAAAAGATGCTGATACAATATATATAGCAACTATCACAGTAGTAACTAACGCAATCTGTCCAATGTCTACAATCAATTTCCTTCCTTGTTTTGTGAATCTGCAACTTCGACACATTCAGAATTTACCACAACATCCGAATTATAACCAAGAGCAGTTTCAATAATTGTCAATTCGTCTTCGAGTTCTCTATTTAACTCAGCAACGCCACACATCTCTGAGTCTGTTGGTTTAATAATGGGGCGACTCATGAATAGCAAAATTATAACTACCGTTAAGATAGCCACAAATAAAATTATAGGCGGAATAATCCATAATACTAAATTAAATCCAGAGGATGGCGGTTTCAATAGCACTGAAGGACCATAACCATCAACAAAAAAATCCTTGATTTGTTCTTCAGTCCATCCTTGTTCCAATTTTACTTTGACAATGCCCCTCATTTGTACTGCCAAGTCATTTTGTGATTGATCTATAGACTCACCAGGACAAACAGGACACATAATGACCTTGTTTAGTTTATGAGCACGACGTTCAAGTGATGGGATTTCCTGTTGAATTTCACATGCGACCAATAATAAGGCAATAGTTAAGCAAACCCACAAATTTTTCCAATTTAACATAAACATCTACATCGCATTAATTTCTTGCTGAATATGATTCCAATCTTATATACCATGATGTAAACAACATTCCCCACATAACCTATACCATATAAATACAGAGCACATACATTATAACCTGCCATCATGATTAATCACTGGGGGAAAAGTTTTTGATTATCCTATTGATAGCATCACTTTATGAATTCATACATATATCTCAGCACGATTTATCTGTCGATCACATCAGTTTATATTGCCTTCATTCACGATATAGAATCTGCAATGAATATAACCTGTTGCAATCAGCATAAAGCACCAAAATGCACAGGAAGCTATCATTTGCTATAATTCCCATTATCGTTTGCTTATTTTGAGGAGCTCTAAATGACCATCCTATACGTTACTTCTGATCAAAAAAGAGTTGGGAAAACTGCAATATGCGTCACATTAGTGCATAAATTGCGGCAATGTGGCATCAAAGCAACTGTGTTTAAAATTATATCGCAAGCTAAAACCCAACCCAACAACGATTCAGATATAGAAATATATAATAAATTCTTGAATAATATCCCTGCCTCTCACTTAATAAAATTACCTAGTGCAAATGTTACATCAAAAGACTTAGATACTTTGTCAGCTAATTTAATCAATGCTTCAAAAGGTGCAGATGTCATACTTGTAGAAGCATCAAATAACATCCATAAAGATGTATCAGCCCAAATAGTAGCCACATTAGATGCACAGGCATTGATAATCACAAATTATCACACAAACCTGTCTTCAACCCAAATCAACCCGTGGCACAAAATTTTTGGCGAACATCTTAGCGGTTTTGTGATTAACGGATTGACGCGTCATCTGATAAAAAGTTCCGAAAATGAATCCCAATCATTATCCACATCCTCTGGATCAAATGTATATGGATTTATACCTGAGAACCGTAAGCTATTGGGATCAAGTGTAAACCAAATAGCACAACACTTAAAAGGAAAATTCGTAGTCCACAAAGAACTATCTGATATCCTAGTAGAACATCTTATGGTTGGTGGAATGGGAATGGATCCAGGAGAGTTGTATTTTGGAACAAAAAATAATAAAGCTGTTATAGTGCGCGGCGATAGACCAGACGTTCAACTATCTGCTTTAAACACATCCACCGCTTGCTTGGTGTTAACCAATGGAATTGAACCTATCGAGTACGTCAAATATGAAGCGGAACTTGAAAAAACACCTGTTATGGTTGTGGAAACTAACACT
>CAZSCD010000152.1:0-4700 GCA_964605345.1 uncultured Dehalococcoidia bacterium | reverse complement strand
GGCTAAAGCATACAACTCCAAAAATACTGAACAGAGAGTTTATGATTTCTGGATGGATGGAGGTTATTTTTCCCCCAAAATAGACGAATCTAAGTCTCCATTTGTAATTATTATGCCGCCTCCAAATGTTACTGGAGAACTCCATATGGGACACGCATTAACTGTTGCATTGGAAGATCTCATGGTTAGATGGCATCGTATGATAGGTGATACAACATTGTATATACCTGGCACTGATCATGCTGGAATTGCAACACAGGTTGTGGTCGAGAGGATGCTTGCACAAGATGGTTTAAATCGCCATGACATGGGAAGAGACAATTTTGTGAAAGCGATTTGGGATTGGGTCGATAAATATGGCAATCGTATTTACGAACAAACGAAACGTCTTGGCGCGTCGTGTGATTGGAATAGAAAGTCATTCACTTTAGATGAAGGGCCAAGTCGTGCAGTCAGAACAACATTTGTGAATCTCTATAAAAAGGGATTAATATATCGAGGTGAACGTATAGGTAATTGGTGTCCTCGTTGTAATACTGCACTTTCCGATTTAGAAGTTAAACATCGTGAAGAAAATACTAGCTTCTATTATTTACGTTATCCGATTGAAAAAAGCAATTCATCTGTTTTGATAGCCACTACGAGACCAGAGACAATGTTGGCAGACACGGCTGTGGCAGTAAATCCTGAAGATGATAGATTTAGCCATCTTATAGGTAAAAGAGTTGTATTACCTATAATGGGACGATTATTGCCAATAATTGGAGACGATGTTGTTGACATAGATTTTGGAACTGGTGCTTTGAAAGTAACACCCGCACATGACCATGTTGACTTTGAGATTGGCCAAAGACACAATCTTGAAATCATCAACATCTTAAATCTTGATGGAACAATGAATGAAAATGCACACAAATATCAAGGTATAGATCGTATTGATGTCAGAAAGAAAATTGTTGAAGAATTGGATGATATTGGAGTGTTGGAGAAAATAGAGCCATACCATCACTCAGTCGGTCATTGTGATAGATGTGACGAGATTGTTGAACCCATTATTGGCAAACAATGGTACGTCAACATGAAACTACTGGCTGAACCTGCTATTCAGGCTGTTGAAGAAGGTCGTATAAAAATTATTCCAGGACGATTTTCCAAAATCTATTTCAATTGGATGCATAATATAAAAGACTGGGTTATTAGCCGGCAACTTTGGTGGGGACATCGTATACCAGTTTGGTATTGTGAGGATTGTGATGGAATCACAGTAGATTATGAAGATCCAACAACATGTGATGTTTGTAAATCTAAGAATATAGTAAGAGAGTCAGATGTTTTGGATACTTGGTTTAGTTCCGCATTATGGCCTCATTCTACGCTTGGCTGGCCAGACAATACAGATGATTCGGCATATTTCTACCCAACTACTGTTATGGAAACAGGATACGATATCTTGTTCTTCTGGGTTGCTAGAATGATCATGATGGGTATAGAAAATATGGGAGACATACCGTTTAAATCTGTTTACCTTCATGGACTTGTTTTAGATCCGGATGGTGTGAAAATGAGCAAAACTCGTGGAAATGTACTGAACCCTCTTGAGTTGGTTGATAATTATGGTGCTGATGCTGTTAGGTTTGCATTGACTACAGGTAATTCACCTGGTAAAGATATGCGTCTTAATGAACAGAAGTTAGAAGCGAGTCGTAATTTTGCTAATAAATTATGGAATGCTTCTAGATTTGTGATTGCTAAATTACCAGAATCGAGTAACTTGGATAGTTGGTACAAACCAAATCCTACTAACTTACAAGATCGGTGGATTTTGAGTCGACTGAATCGTGTTTCTGGTCAAGTAAGACAATATATGAACGAGTATCAGTTTGGAGAAGCTCAGAGGATTATTTATGAATTCTTGTGGGGTGAATATTGTGACTGGTACATTGAAATGGCTAAAGTTCGTATGAGTTCCATGGAAAATTCTAAAAGTTGCCCAGTGCCAACTTTAGTGTATGTGCTAGAACGCATATTACGCTTGTTACATCCATTTATGCCTTTTGTCACAGAAGAAATATGGCAAACATTGGTTTCTAAATTGCCGGTAGAACCAGATATGCCCAAAGCATTAATTGTGGCTAGTTATCCTGAGGAAAATAGGATAATGATATGTGAACAATCAGAAGATCAAATGGCAGTTATTACAGAAATCGTGAGGTCTGTACGTAATTTAAGAGCGGAATTTAGAATTCAAGAATCACAACATTTAAAAGCGATAGTATACACTCCTGGATTTGAAGATTTAGTGAAGTCAGAAAGTACTACCGTGAATTTCCTTGCGCGAATTGAACTCATTACGAAGGATATTGTTAATCCAATAGATTTGTCGGAAAATCATGTATCTTTGGTTTTGAAAAATGGAACCATTACAGTATTACTTGAAAGTTTTGTAGATACAGAATCAGAGAAAAAACGATTACATCTTGAGATTAATGAGTTGGATATACATAGAATTCGCCTTATGGACAGATTACGAGACAAAAACTTTTTAAATAAGGCTCCAGAATTAGTAGTCGAACAAGAACGTCAACGATTGATTGAAATGGATGAACGCAGAAATAGAATCAAGGAAATAATTTCAAGTTTATAGAGGCAATTTTTTTTAAAACTCAAGTATTTCTTTGGAATTCAATGAAATTAATTGGCTGAAATGAACGTTTAAATTATCTGTAGATTTATCTGCCATTTGTCGAAGAAGTGTAAGTCCTTTTTGAGTATCACTCGCGACTTTTGCTCGGTCTGAAGAACTTAGCCTGTGATTAAAGAGCCAATAAGTGAACTCTATGTGTTCAGATTGGGTTAAAGACAGTTTATAAGGAAGTTTATGGTCGTCACAGAACATCTTCAATAAAACAACTTGTGGCTTTTGATAGATTCTTAGAAAAGCTTCGGTGGAAAAGTCTTTTTCGTATTGTTTGCCGTTGCCAAGGAGTTGTTTTTGAACTTCAGTTTCTACTGCTAATTGGAGTGCTTCTTCGACTGTTATACCGTAGAAGAAATTTAAATAACCTCTGTACTTGTCTGATCCGATAGTATCTTTGAAGTTTGAAACATTGAAAGAACAAGGTACATGTCCATTAATTAGTAGGGCTTCTTTTTCCTGTTGTGGAATCAGGTCATTTATTTCGTTACAGAGTCGTTCACTAAGTGTTATCCAATCAAATGCTTCCTCGCATATGAAATATTTATAGTATCTACCTAGATTTGTTTCATGGGGTATTGTCCATTTTGATATAGCTTCTATGAGAGATGTAATCCAATCAGCTTTTTGTTCCAAGTTTTTGCGAAATTCGCAGATAATTTCTTGTTCTAAAGAAAATTCACGATTTATTGTGTTGGCAAAATTTACGTACATATATTCTGGGAGCCTCTATTTATTTGGATATTATTTATATGACAACTAAGTTGAATGTCTCTAAACTCCATGGCATTTTTTATATTTTTTGTTACTTCCACATGGACATGGTTCATTGCGTCCAATTTTATATTCCTTCGTTTGTGTACCTTTAGGAGATTGAGCCTTGGTAGCTTTCGACATTATGTTGTTGTTACTTGATACAGTACTCAGTGTTCTTGGTTGATTATTGCTGTCAGATTGAGTGGGAGAGATTGGATTTATATGGTGTATAGTACGTGTCACATCGTATCTTATGCGGTTTTGTAGTGATTGAAACATATCGTGCCCTTCTTTTTTGTACATGACAAGTGGGTCACGCTGTCCATATGCATATAGTCCAATTCCTTGGCGTAGATTTTCCATTGTTGTCAGATGATGCACCCAATTCACATCTATCGCCCGTAACATTAATTGGCGTTCAATTTGAATCATGGCTTCAGGAGATAATTTATCTTCCATATCATCATAAAGTTTTTCCGCATGACTAAATATTATTTGAGAAATTTCATCTGGAGAATTATCCATTAGTTTATCGGAGTCTAAAAAAGTGCTTGGAAGAGGGATGATTGCAGATATCTTTTGAGTTAGACCATTCGTGTCTCTGTTGTTTGGTCTAGAGTCAGTTAAATGATCTTCTAGAATATCTTGAATTTCATCATCCAGAATATTTTTTATATTGGTTCTTAGATTGATGTTGTTTAGTGCTTTATTACGTTCTTGATAAATAACATCTCTATGCATATTAATGACATCATCATATTCAACTAGATATTTACGCATATCAAAATGATGTGATTCGACTTTAACTTGGGCGTTTTCAATAGATTTGGTGACCATTTTGTTTTCTACAGCGGTTTCGTCATCCATGCCTGCCCAGTTCATAATTGTCTTTATACGTTCACCTCCAAATCGTCTCATCAATTCATCATCTAGAGCTACATAAAAACGAGAACTTCCTGGATCTCCTTGACGACCTGATCTACCTCTGAGTTGATTATCTATTCGCCTTGCTTCATGGCGTTCTGTACCTATAATGTGTAATCCTCCGAGTTCAAGAACTTTATCATGTTCAGATTGCCACTCTTCTGGTGTTATGTTTAGTCCATCTGGATTACCACCAAGCATGATATCAGTTCCTCTGCCTGCCATATTGGTTGCTACTGTAACTGCCCCAGGTCTTCCAGCTTCTGCAATTATATTAGCTTCACGAGCATGTTGTTTAGCGTTTAGTACTTCGTGTGGTGTACCT
>CAZSCD010000151.1:0-4752 GCA_964605345.1 uncultured Dehalococcoidia bacterium | reverse complement strand
CGTTTGGGCCCATTATGGCATGAATTTCACCAATATTGATTTTGAGGTTAATACCCTTGAGTATTTCATTGATAGCTATGGATACTCTTAAATTACTTATTTCTAAAATTGGGGTGTTGTTTTTAGGGTTTACGAATTCGCTCATCCTACTGTACCTTCCAAATTAACTCTTAGAAGTTGTGAAGCTTCACTTGCAAATTCGAATGGGAGTTCCTTAAAGATACCCCTGCAGAATCCGTTGATTATCATGTAATGAGCTTCTTCGTTGGATATACCCCGTTGTTGTATGTAGAAAAGTTGATCGTCACTTACTTTAGATGTAGAAGCTTCATGTTCTATCTGAGCGGTTGGGCAACGTGCTTCTATATATGGTACCGTATGCGCACCGCATGTTTCACCTATCAGTAAAGAGTCACATTGAGTAAAATTCCTGGCATTTTTGGCTGATGGCATAATTTTGACTTGACCGCGATATGTATTTTCCGCATGTCCAGCAGAAATACCCTTGGCTATGATGGTGCTGCGTGTGTTTTCTCCAATGTGAATCATTTTTGTTCCAGTGTCAGCTTGCTGGAAGTTATTCACTAGAGCAACAGAATAAAATTCTCCAACTGAGTTGTTTCCTTGAAGTATGACGCTTGGATATTTCCACGTGATTGCTGAGCCCGTTTCAACTTGAGTCCAGGATATTTTCGAATTAATACCGGCAGCTTTACCACGTTTTGTGACAAAGTTGTATACTCCCCCTTCACCATGTTTATCTCCAGGGTACCAATTTTGAAGAGTCGAGTATTTTATTTCTGCGTTATCTAGTGCAACCAGTTCTACCACAGCTGCATGAAGTTGATGGCTTTTCCGCATGGGGGCAGTACATCCTTCTAGATAGCTAACATAGCTATCCTTGTCGGCTATTATTAAAGTTCTCTCGAATTGCCCTGAGTCAGCTTCATTAATGCGAAAATAAGTCATCAATTCTATAGGACATCGGACTCCAGGAGGGACATAAACGAATGATCCATCACTGAATACTGCTGAATTAAGAGTTGCGTAGAAATTGTCTGAGTATGGTACTACTGAGCCAATGTATTTACGTACTAAGTCTGGATGGTTTTTAACGGCTTCACTGAATGAACAAAATATGACTCCGGCTTTTTGTAGCATGTCTTTGTAAGTTGTGGCTACAGATACGCTATCTAGTACAGCGTCCACTGCTACTCCAGTTAACTTTTTTTGTTCTTCCAGTGGTATTCCAAGTTTGTTGAATGACTCTATGAGTTCTGGGTCAACATCGTCCAGACTTTTTGGGGCATCATTCTGAGATTTGGGCGCAGCGTAATATATGATGTTTTGATAATCAATAGGAGGGTGATTTATATTTGCCCAAGTAGGTTCTTTTTGGGATTGTTTTGTCCAGTGGGTGTATGCCTTTAGGCGCCATTCTAACATCCAATCTGGTTCATCTTTTTTGTTTGATATTAGTCGTACGGTATCTTCACTTAGACCTTTAGGAGCAACATCGGATTCAATATCGAATTCAAATCCCCATTTGTATTGAGAATCTCCCAGATTTGTTTGCCTAGAGATAGTTTTTTGTTCTGTCATTGTAGATATTACCTTTCACAGAAACATTCTTGACCTATTTGGTCAAGAATGTCTATGACAACATAACATTTATTAGTACTAACGGTCAACTATTTAATATTATTTAATACAATTGAGAATGGGACCCATTCTCAATTGTAATCGAATGTTTTACATTTGGTCAAGCGATTTATTTAACGAGGCAATTAAATTGATTCTATTACAAAATTTGCGGCCAAAGTACCAGATCTGACTGCACTTTCCATTGTGGAGGGCCATCCAGTGTCTGTCCATTCTCCCGCGAGAAACATGTTTGGAATTGGCGTTTTCTGAGAAGGTCTTAGTTTTGTAACTCCTAGATTGCATCGTAAAGTTGCTTCAGGTTGTTTGACGACAAGAAATTTTTCTATGTTTGCAGTTTGTGCCTTGGGAAATAATCGTCGCATTTCTGTCGAGAAAATATCCAAGAGGGTTTCCTTGGATTCATTGATATATTCCCATGCACCACTTACAGAAATACATATATATTGACTGGAGTATAGGTTGTGGTTTTGTATAATAGTTTTGTTGAACACCCATTGTATTGGACTGTCTATAAATGTCATAAGTTCTCCTTCCATTACTGGACGATCGTACCATATATGTATCCCAAGTATTGGAGATGAGTTCAGTTTATTAGTCTTGGAGAAAAAGGGAATTTTCGATAATTGAACGGGCAATAATTTCAGTAGTTCATTAAAGGGCAAGGCACTTACATAGGCGTCGGCAGTTATGAGTGAGTTGTCTGAAAGTTTTATGGCATTTATTCTTTCGTCAGTCATCAGGATAGATTTCGCTGATTTTCCCATTAACAAACATCCCCCATTGTTTTGTATGTACTGTTTTGCAGGTTCTCCTGTTAATGAGTTAAGTCCCACTGTTGAATATCCAATAGTTGCGTCCTTGTATTTTTTGAGGAATCCTTCCTGGATTACCATCAAACCCATGTTTGCACTAACTTGTTTAACGTCATCATTTAATGTGGGAAGGATAATTAAATTCCACAAATTTTTAATGGCACGTTCCGTTTGGTGACGTTTTTTCAACCATTGGTAAAAAGTTTGGTTGTCTAAGGATTTGATGTTTTTGGATCGGTTGGTAAATTTGGCCAGTATCATTGCGTACACTGTCAACAATTTATCTGACAAATTCATGTGTTTATATTTTATGAGTGATGGCAACATGTGTAGAGGTCCCAAGAAAGGTGTACTTGACAGATGACTTCTTTGACCATACAACTCAATTTCTATTTCTAGTTTAGATTGCAGGAAGGCTTTATTGTAAGTTCCTATTGTTTTAAGCAAATCTAGATATTGAGTACAACACCCCATAAATATATGTTGTCCATTGTCGACTTCATCTTTAGTTTCAGGATCTTGGAAAGAAAATGCTTTACCACCCAGATATGGTCGTTTTTCTATTAACGTAACTTTATATCCATGCTTCAATAAATGACGCGTGGTAGATATCCCTGCTAAACCTCCACCAAGTACCACTACTGTTTTGGCAGATAAGCGTGAGGTATTAAATTCATTGTCCAAATTTGTGTGGTGAGGAGTAATTTTTCCCATGTGTTTAGGCCAATACGTTTTTCGAAAACATTAAAGTCAGATCTCTCTATTTTAACTAAAATTCTCCTGTAAACTCCATGCAGTATGGATGGACATCTTCTGGATTCAGTACTCATAAGAGGAATTAATTGTGTGCCACTGGTGAAGTAGCAATTTGCTCTGGTTATCTGATATCTCATTAAATTTCTAAATGAATTGTTAATTATACCGTTACTTAGATCGTTATCGGAGTATTTGAAGCGTAACATTTCCTTCTGAGGTATATATATACGTCCTCTTTCATAATCTTCTTTAATGTCACGTAGTATATTTGTTAACTGCATTGCAATTCCTAGATCTATAGCATATTTCTTTGCAACCGGGTTTTTGTACCCAAATACTTCTATGCAAATGAGCCCAACCACAGAAGCCACCTTGTAACAGTATGTTAATAAGTCTTCGAATGTTTCGTAGCGTGTGTTCACCAAATCCATTTCTACGCCTTGAATAATTTCATCCAAATAATTAATGGGAATATTGAATATGTTTACAACATCTTTTAAAGCTATAAATATAAGTTTATTTGACGGATATTCTATAGATTCATGTAATTGTTTGCGCATTTGAGAAAATTGATTTTTCTGATCGGCAAGTGGAATATCTCCATCTGCTATGTCGTCACATATTCTGCAAAATGCATAGATAGCATAGATAGCACGACGTTTTCTGTGAGGGAGAGTTCGAAATGCATAGTAGAAATTCTTCGCATGTTTTTTAGTTACAGATTCGCAGTGGTTGTATGCTAAATCAATTTCATTCATGTGTCATGTGAATCGTCATTCGTTATATTTTATTGAAAAGTTTGAGTTTTAACAGAGTAGTTATGGTTAACCATATTTTTGTGGTTTTAGTTAAAGTTGGCCTATGGGTTAGCACATCGTATTTTTGACGTTCGATATCATCTAATATTCGCATTGCTCCAATATTAAACAGGGCGACATCTAGTTTTAAGTTTTTATCTAATGAGTCTAATAGTTTTATCCCTTTTTGGAATAGAGAGCGTGTTCTTTGCACTTCGAAAGCCATTAGATTGCGAAAGTTGTCGTTTGAAATGCCTTGGGCCAGATCTTTTTCCGAGTATCCAAAATGGTACATGTCCTCTAGGGGAATGTAGATTCTGTTCATTTTGAAGTCCTTTGATATGTCTTGCCAAAAGTTGGTTAATTGTAGAGCTGTGCATGTATAGTCAGATAATCTTAGTCTTTCTTTATCACGATACCCAAAAACATGCAGGACGATATGTCCTACTGGATTAGCTGAATGCTGGCAATACAGTTCTAGATTTTCATAAGAGGTGTAGCGTTGATTTGATTGATCCATTCTGTTAGCTTCAATTAATATTAAAAAAGGTTCCCGTGGAATGTCCAATACTTTAATTGTATTTTGTAGCGCGATCATGTATGGGTGTATAGGAGTTCCATAGTAACATTTCATTAATTCTGTTTCACATACTTCAAGGGCTTCCATTCGGTTGCCATCATACTCGTCTCCTAGATCGTCAACTAATCGGCAGAAAGCATAA
>CAZSCD010000150.1:0-8677 GCA_964605345.1 uncultured Dehalococcoidia bacterium | reverse complement strand
TCAAATTATTCGCTAGGGTACGAATGAACATGGGACGATTCTTGCCCTTAAGGGCTAACTCATGGAATTTCACTATTACACTAGATTTCAAGGTCATGTTTCAGCCTAAACGTGGATTTTGGTTCACTTCAACATAGTGAGTTGCAATTTACCTAGTAATCATCAACCTATTCGGAACGTTGTTACTTTTGTACAAACACTTGTACTGTATGGATTTAATTACTCCTTAATATTGACCATCGATATTCTATTACACTGTGAATCGCATATGCTGAAGTGAGGTTTATCAATTGGATGTCAAGGTTATCCGTGAATGGGTAAGTACGTCTGGGTTGACTAGATTGTTAGGCATGCAGCCTTGTAGTACTGAAGCAACCTCTTTGGCCGCACGTTCTTCTAGTTCAAGTACGGCTTCTTGCGAGAAAAACGCTACATGAGGAGTTATCAATACATTGTCTAATTTGAACAAAGGATGATCTGGTGGAGGCTGGGAGTCAACCAACACGTCTAATCCAGCCCCCGCTATCTGATTTTGTGTTAACGCCAAGTATAGAGAATCTTCGTCTATAAGAGGACCTCTGGCGGCATTAATTAAGAATGCAGATGGTTTCATGATTTTAAGTTCTTTTGCCCCTATGAGATTAACATTATCTTGAGTAAGGGGAGCATGGAGAGTTACAAAATCCGATTTTTCAAGCAGTGAGTTCATATCGACTAGAGTTGCCCCACATTGGGAGGCTACATTTGGAGATACGTGTGGATCATATGCTAGTATTTCAAATCCAAAGGACTGGGCTTTTAGGCATACAGCTTGTCCTATTCTACCAAGTCCTATTACGCCTAGTTTTTTATCTTTTAGACGCAGTATTCGCATAGTTAGAGGTACGCTGCCCCATCCTGAAGTTTTAACTGAGTTATCAAATAAACTAATGCGGCGGTTCCAGTTTAATAGTAGCGCCATAACGTGGTCTGAAACCTCATCTACGCAGTAGTCGGGAACATACGTTACAGCGATCCCCAATTCGGTTGCGGTGTCAACAGCTATATTGTCCACGCCTACTCCATATCTTCCAATAACAACACATTTATTGGCTGATCTTACTACTTTGTCAGTGACTTTAGCGAAACATGTTAAGATCCCGTCTACATCTTTTGCAAGATCAATCAAAGTATCTTCGTTTTTGTCAGGCGCCACTATCAGTTCTGCATCAACTTGAGATAGAACAATTCTCTCAGGCTCGACTGAAGGCCAAATGTAATCTGTTACTAATACTTTTTTGGTCATTGTTATGCTCCTCTAACGGATAGAGATAAAATAAATTCCTTTATTTAGGTGTGTGAGTGTCTAGCATTTTCATTGGATTGAATTTGCATCCTTCTACAAAAATGTCGAAGAAATCTGCGGTGGTTTCCAATTCGATATGTTCTATTTGGCTAGCTATATACTCCATTTTGCTGCGCATTTCGTTTGATATTAACATGATTGTGGCTCCCTTTAGGGAAGCATTGCCAACTTTAGTAATTTTATCGCTTGGAATGTTTGCTATAAAACCAATATTGATTGCATTATCCACATTAACGTAGTTTGCAAATCCTCCTGCTAGGTATAGTTTATCTATTTCTTCTGCAGATATGCCATATTTTTGTAGAGCTATATACTGGCCTGAATAATTGGCTGATTTGGCTTGAGCAAGAGCGCTCATATCTGACCTTGAAATAGTCAGTTCCTTCGATGGTTCAAAAGAGAATTCGTTACTACCATCGATGAATGCTCCTAGATCGTTCATCTTGCCAGTTCTTCTAAGTTCAGCGATCAAGTCAATTAACCCAGAGCCGCATATGCCTTGCGCTTCAATGTTTCCGATGGTTTGGCAATTGACAATGTCGTTTGAGAATTCTACTGACTCGATTGCACCTTCGTAACCTGGCATACCATAAGTTATTTCTCCTCCCTCGAATGCTGGGCCAGCTGGACAGGAAGCAGACATCATTTTATGTCTATTACCTATGACCACTTCAGTATTCGTGCCAACGTCTACCAACATTACGAGGCTCTCTTCCTGGTCCATACCAATAGCAAGTAAATCAGCTGCTACATCAGCTCCAACATGACATCCAATAATTGGCCCTCCATAAACGTGAGCCTTGGGGAAGACGCGTAAACCTAAATCCTTGGCTTTCACATTTAAAGCAGTGGTTTTACGCAGGCCTTTTTCAAATTCTATTTCTGTCGTTGACTTGTAAGGTCTTTCACCGATAGATTGGACATCTATGCCGAAGAATATATCACGCATAGTTGCATTTCCCACAACAACAATTTCGTAAATCAATCTACGATGAAAGCCTAGTAAGCGGCACATATCCCCTATTTCAAAATTGATAGCGGAGAGAATTGCTTTCTGCAACTCTCCATGGAACCCTCCACCATCATATGAAATTCGGTTCATGATATCACTCCCTCCAAATCGTTGAGGGTTTTCAAAGGATGTTGTGTATACTACATCACCAATTTCCATGTCTACGAGATTTATCACAACACTGGTAGTGCCAAGATCTATGGATAAGCCGTAGATCTTATTACGATAATCATCAATTCGTTCATCCTTGAAATACACATTGTCGCCTCTACGTGTTGTAAGTGGACTCAGTTTAACGGCGCGATCTATGGAATGAGTTAAAATTTTGGGTTGGCGACGCAGAATATCGAACCCGATACTTTTGGAAGGATCAACTATTCTTGCTTGACATGCTAGTCTGTAGTTTCCAGTTAAGAAAGATTCTTCTGTAGTAGTCGGATTCAAAGCTTCCATTCCACGTTTAATCTCGACTATACATTCATGGCATTCCCCATTTCTCCCACAGGAAGTTGGCACTCTGACTTTAAGGACATCTGCGTAGTCAAAGATAGTTTTGCTGATTTCCAGATCTAACTCGTTGCCTTCGTGGTATATAGGAGACATCTAAGTATTGTATCACTTGATTAAAATTAACAATTAAATCTATGAATCTTATAATCCAAACTATTAAGTTGCACGTCGAAATTCGTAAAGCTGAAATAAATCATCATGTATGATTTATTCTTGGCAAAGGAATTTCTATAGTTTTTGCGAATCGTACCATGCATGACGATAGTCTAGATTATCGCTTCCAGTGCAGACAGGCAAATGAGAGTCTGTGGTGTCTTTAAGCTGATTACGGCACTTGAAGTTGGCTGTGCAAAGATCATCTACATTTTTATATGGACATCGCCAAGTTGAAACTTGATTGACGGTGTTAGATATATCTGAAAATATTTCTGACAAACGAGATATACTAGCCTCGTATTGTTTTTTATCTAACTTATTGTGCATACTTGATTCTCTGAATTGTAAGTGGTGAGTTGAGTGAATTATAGAGCTTGGATGTATTATTGATTTAGTTCTCAAAAATTGTGGGTGTAGATTTCTACTTTTGTTTTATTTCAAGTAATTTTTTGGCTAAGTCAACACATGCCATAGCATCTTTGCCATATCCATCAGCTCCCATATCATCAGCAAACTCCTGCGTCAATGGTGCTCCTCCAAGCATAATCCGGATTTCATCACGTAATCCGACTTCTTCAATTGCTTCGATGGTCTTACCCATGTTGGGCATAGTAGTTGTTAGTAAAGCGGACATTCCAAGAAGACTGGCATTATGTTCGGTTACTGCATCAATGAACTCGTCAGGTTTAGTGTCAACGCCTAAGTCGTGAACTGTAAAACCAGCTCCACGCAACATCATTATGCACAAGTTTTTGCCGATATCGTGTAGGTCTCCTTTGACTGTACCCATGATTACTGTTCCGATAGGTTCTATTCCACTCGCAGACAAGATTGGCTCAATATGAGCCATGCCAAATTTCATGGCCCTAGCCGCCACAAGTACCTCAGGCACGAATATAATGTTATCTCTGAATTTGATGCCTACAATAGCCATGCCAGATATTAGGCCATCATCCATGACTGTGTTTGCTGAAAAGCCCTGATCTAAAGCCATTTTCGTCAGACGATCAACTTCTTGGTGATTTCCCACAATTAGATTGTAGGCCATGTCGTGCATGATTGGGTCTGAGTTCTCAAAAAGTTCTCGAATATGTTTTATTTCAAACTGTTTGGTTATGTGGCCTATTTCTCTTTCTAGGCCTTCATTATGTATAGGCATTAGTGAATCGAATTCTCCTATTATGGATACGGTATGGTAATTATTCGATTTAATTTACTAGGTTGTCAACTAATTGGTATGTCACAATATTCATAGTTTGCCGTTCCTCCATGATTCAATGTAATTCATGCAAAAATCGTCTTTCCCTAAAAGCATATTCTCTGCGATTTTTATGCCTTCAGAGGGTGGTATAGGACTTAACACTTGTTCTAGATTACATTGGATGGGATCTAGAATGCCGCTATCTATGCCTGCGTCTAACCCTAGCTTCATGAATGTGTCGTTTATTAATTTACGTTTTGGAAGACCAAATGACACATTACTTAGTCCTCCAGTAATATGTGTTTCTGTCCCATATATTTTACGTATTTCGATTACTGCATCTAGGTAGTGATTAACATATTGTGATTCAACTGCGATGGGGAACACCAAACAGTCTATGTACACATCTTCCATAGCGATATTCATCGATTTGACAGCTTTCATTAACTGAGTAACATTGGCTACTCGTTCCTCAGCATTCTGAGGCATGCCATCAATACCTGCGGCTGTTACAATTACTTTAGCATTGTGTTTCTTTACCAAATCCAAAGTTTCCAATCGTTCTAAGGCGACGGAGTTGATCATGGGTTTGCCTAAGTTCGAGTCGTATACTGCTAACCCTGAGGCGATAATTTCTGGATTCGAAGAGTCAATACTTAATGGTACGGATGACACTTTTTGAGTGGTTTGCACAAGCCACTCCATAGTTTTTTTTTGAATGTCAAGGTGGTGTGATATTTCGTCAACATTTAGATCTAAGAAATGTGCTCCAGCTTTGATTTGCCGTCTCACTTCATAGTGGATATAGGCTTCGCCTTCAGCCTGATCTTCAGAATTGTCACTTATGCCCTTATGCATTGCTATCATGAAGTGTTTAATTTGCCCTTGTTCATATACTTGAGTGTTTTTAAAAAACTCTGGAACTCGTAGGTAAAGAAGTTCTCCAAATTCTCCTGTAAATGGTACTGCTTCAATACCATCATTTAGAGTAACAGCCTTTTTCCCATTGCGTAATACGATACGCGTTGCATGAATGTTCTCAGCTATGATGGTGAATTCATCAGATGATTGTATAATTTTAGGCATTATTGTGAATGCTCTAAATCTTTGGTTATAGTTGTTCTTGGTGCCATGATTTAACTGCCTTTGGGATTGCAATCAGGTTCTCAAGTTTAGTTGCTAAAGGTATAGCGCACTCCGGTGCAATAATATTAACTCCCGCATCCATACACTGGTAAACCGCCTCTTTCACTTCGTTGGGGCCTCGTGCATATAGTAAATCTGGGTTATTAAGATTACCTGCCATTTTGATTCTTCCCGCTGATATTTTCATGGCCTCATGAGGATCGTTTTTGGAGTCAAAGTGGAAACAAGCCATGCCAGATTGGGCTATGTAATCTAATCTGTCTAAAGTATTCCCACAAATATGTAATATAAGTGGGACTTTTAGCCGTTCAGCCATTTCTTTGTGAAGTTCTAGTAAGAAAGTTCTGTAGTATTCTCCACTTACCAAATCCCCAGTGGCGTGATCAGGAAATGTTAATACATCTGCTCCTGCATCTATCTGTGCTTGACCGAAAATCACAGATAGCTCTTTTATTTTATCAAGACAACGTTTGACCAAATCAGGATCATCAACGGTCATTAGTAGAAAATTTTCAACGCCGAAAACGTGATAAGCTAGCGTCCATGGACCCATAGTTTTTCCTATTATCGCCACCTCGTCACCAAATTCTGCCTTAAGGATCTCTATAGCTTGAGTTATGGCTAGATTATCCGGATGTTTTAGGAAATTTTTCGGTATATTTATATCTTCTATTCCTTTCCATATTGGGTTGTACATTCGCACCGTGGGCCAGTTATCTTTCTCCTCCCACTGCATTTCACATCCTAGGGCAGATGATTCTTGTATAATACTGAAATACGGCGATATGGAATCAAATCCTAATTCCGTATATCCAGTTGCTGCTAAGCGAGCGGCTAGTTCTGGATTTCGACATGCCTCTGGGAAAGGTGCATCTGTTAAATCCATTAACTCCACTGTGGCTACGTTGGTAGGATTAGCAACAGGCGTACGGTCTACGTGTTTTCCTGCGAGTGCATTAAGTACCCGTTCTTTTGGTTTCATAGTTTCATTTATAGCCATACCAAATTCCTATCCTGTTTATGTCAAGTGTTATGTAGATGGTGTGAATCCAAGAGTATTGGTAGTCATTTGTCCTCGTAAAGATTCGTTTTCGAGCATGTTTTCAACAGCACTAACATTCCTTGAATATGGTGCCAATATACGTATTAATTCGTCATGTCGTTGTTTACAGGAGAATGTAATGGCATTGTCATTTACCTTTTCCATTTCTCCATAACGTATAAACCCTGCTGTTACCATGCGTAGTCTCATTGGTATATTAGCGGCTTCTCCTTGTGCAGTTACGGTATAAATCCATTGTTCATGATCTTCTTTTCCAGTTGTTGTTAATATGAGACTAGTTTTAGTGTCCTTGATAGATATATCCCCTTGAGGGTGAGCAAAATTAGGGTCTTTAGTAACCGCCCGCGACAATAGAAATTTTACAGGCCTTAGGTGCAAATAACCGCAAGGAAAAGTGAGTTGATTGTGTGTGTTATCAATGGGCGACAAGCCGCCTAACGAGATGAGTAGATCACGGATTGAACGCAGTCGGTTGGCTACGCCATCCTTTTGGCTAAATGTCCATACTGTTAAGACTTCATCTTTTATATATAAACCGATACTTACGTTGTGAAAATAAGGATCTGATGGTATAAGCTCAACACAATTGCCATATTTGCTAATTGTCATTGACACAATAGATTCAGATTCATTCGAGGCAAGTGTCTTTTTCATATCGTTACATACTTTCCTAAAGCTCAATAAATAATTGAGGGATTACCGATGTAGTGTTGCGGAGAGTTGACTTATGTGTTTGGGCGTTGTACCGCAGCATCCGCCCAGAATGTTTACTCCCATATCATACAGTACTTTGAATTTTTCAGCCATGTAATTAGGCGTTTCAGGATACACGATACGACCTTTAATCATTGCTGGTATTCCAGCATTTGAGTGAACTATCATAGGAACATCAGTGGCTTTACGCATTTGGTGGGCGATTTCGATCATTATATCGATGCCGTTACCACAATTAGTCCCTACTACGTCTGCTCCCGCTTTCTCCATTTCAATAACGGCTTGTTCAGGTGTGACTCCCATCATAGTGAAGAATCCTCTGGGGCCTTTGTCAAATGTCATAGTAGACATTATGGTCAGATCAGTGTTTTCTTTGGTTGCTTTGATTGCCAGTTTAACTTCCTCAATGGCTGTTTTAGTTTCTATGACTACGGCATCAGCGCCTCCTTTTTCAAGTGCAGTTGCTTGATCTATAAAAGCTTCAAGCATTTCTTGTTCGCTGACTTCTCCTAGGGGTTCAAGGAACTCTCCCGTTGGTCCAATAGATCCACATACGTAGTGGCCTTCAGGAGCTTGGCTTTTAGCATGTTCTGCTGCCAGTCTATTAAATTTTTCAATCTGGCCCCCATGTCCGTACTTCTTTAACATAAACTTATTTCCCCCAAAGGAATTTGTTAAAACCATGTCGGACCCAGCATCGAAATAATCAGATGCCATACCTCTGACAACGTCTGGAAAAGTTACATTCATTTCTTCTGGGCATCCTCCAGGCTCTAGCCCATGTTGTTGCAAATATGTTCCTGTGCCGCCATCGGAAATTAACACATCTCCTTTTTGTAATCTGTCTAAAATAGACAGTTTTGAGTTGGTGTATTTAGTCATAGTTCAAATCCATTCCTTTAATTTGGTTTAAAAGATAAAACTTTTTATATTTGCGGGATTATTTTTCTTCCATCCAGTGATCTATGGCGCCAGGATTGGTGTTACGGTTTCCAGATTTGTGAGCGTCTCGTATTCTTTTCACAAAATCTTTTGGGAATAAAGTGTTGTATCGGTTCGATACCGACTCAGCTGCATTTTTTGCATTGCCTTCTACTTCTTCATATTCACCCCAAGTCCATGACATTAGATAATCATCAGTTCCAGTGCTGCCATCTAACATAGATATAGACTCTACCCCTTCTTGGAATCTGTGATCTAGCTGTTTAGATATTTGGCCAAATTCGTCTTCGGCTTGGATTTGAACAGGTATTTCCTTCCAATACATAATTCTAAGTTGTGTCACAGAAATATACTCCTGACAGGCGATATATTTAGGTTTCTTTGGATAGAGTTTCTTTTATGAAGGTTATTATATCTGAAGTTGGTGTGCCAGGACCGAATATACACTTTATGCCCAGAGTTTTTAGTTTGGTTCTGTCAGATTCAGGTATAATTCCACCAGCGATAACTATCACATCATCCATATTGTTATCAGTAAGGCCTTGAAAGATATGAGGGAATAAGTCTAAGTGGGCTCCAGAAAGAATA
>CAZSCD010000149.1:0-2602 GCA_964605345.1 uncultured Dehalococcoidia bacterium | reverse complement strand
TCAAATTATTGAAACTATGATGCTTCATTTATCTATGAATAAATCACAGGCACGAACGCGTGCAAAAGAGCTTCTTGATATGGTTGGGATCCCAGATCCAGAACTTCAATTAAAAGCTTATCCACATCAACTTAGTGGCGGTATGAGGCAACGAGTTATGATTGCTATAGCACTAAGTTGCAATCCTAAGCTTATTATTGCAGACGAGCCCACCACGGCCCTGGACGTGACCATACAAGCGCAGATATTAGAGCTTATGCAGAATCTCACTACTCAGTTGGGGGTTTCTCTTATAATAATTACACATAATTTGGGCGTTGTAGCTCGCTATGCCCAGCGAGTGTTGGTGATGTATGCTGGTAATATAATTGAAACAGGGAATGCTTATGATATATACCACAAACCCAGTCATCCATATACAATTGGATTGTTGAAGTCTGTGCCTAGATTGGATACGTCCACAAAAACCACACTAGAGCCTATCAAAGGATTACCGCCAAACTTAATAGACTTGCCATCTGGGTGCAGTTTCGCTCCCAGGTGTGATTTTGTTGAAGAAAAATGTAAAAAAGAGCAACCTATGTTAATGGATGTTTCCCACGGACATGCAACGGCATGTTGGAGATCTGATGAGATTAAAGATTTATCTTGAGTGATCGCCTAGAGAGATTGAAATGCCTGAAGAAGTAAATCCAAATCATAAATCCGAAACGCCTATGCTTCAAGTGAAGAATTTAGACATGCACTTTCCAGTTAAATCTGGGTTTGTTTTTCGAAGAGACGTAGGCGAAATAAAGGCTGTTAATAATGTCAGTTTTGATATCAAGAAAGGCGAGACATTAGGTTTAGTTGGCGAAAGTGGGTGCGGCAAGACTACGACTGGGAGATGCATTCTTCAGTTGTATAAGCCAACGTCTGGAGAGATATTTTTTGAAGGCCAGAATCTTAATGCCATGAAAGGTGATGCTCTTAGGAGAGTGAGGCGTAAGATGCAGGTTGTATTTCAAGACCCATATTCTTCGCTTAATCCTAGAATGACCTGTGGAGATATTGTTGCGGAACCTCTAATCGTACATAAGTTAATTTCTAGCAAAGCGGAACGTTTTGATAGAGTGGCTGAACTACTTGAAATCGTGGGATTGAATCCATTTGTAGCTGACCGATACCCACATGAATTTAGTGGAGGCCAACGTCAACGCATAGGCATTGCAAGAGCTTTGGCTGGTAATCCAAGTTTTATAGTTGCTGATGAGCCTGTGTCTGCTTTGGATGTGTCTATTCAAGCCCAAGTAATAAATTTATTGCAAGACTTGCAGGAAAGATTTGGATTGACTTATTTATTTGTAGCACATGATTTATCTGTAGTACGTCATATTAGTGATCGTGTAGCTGTGATGTATCTTGGTCATATTGTTGAAATAGCCAGTCGAGAAGAACTATATGAGAATCCATTGCATCCGTACACTAAGGCGATGCTTTCAGCTGTACCAATACCAGATCCAACCGCAGAGGCAACACGAGAAAGAATAATTCTCACAGGAGATGTTCCAAGTTCAATGAATCCTCCAAGTGGGTGTGTTTTCCATACTAGGTGCCCCATTGCAGTTACAGATTGCAAATTAGAAATGCCCCAGTTACGTGAAATTACTAAAGGACACTGGGTGGCTTGTGCAAGAGTTTAGGATTTGTATTTTAACAAGCTAAGCGATTTATTAGTTAAAGTTTCTCTCTGAATTAGATTTTATGTGTCTTCGTTTGCTTGGTTGACTTCATTTGGGTAAATTAATTTACGTACAGGGTAGTTTATTTCAATGCCTGCTTCGTTGAATCTTTGATGAATAAGCTTTATTAATTTGCTTTTTAGCGCGAAACTTGTCAAACGATCCCTAGCTTGTAAGAATACCCAGAAATCAATATTTGAATCGCCAAATGAGTCGAACCCAAAGAATGGAGGTGTATCCTTTATAGCGTCGTCGGATTTGCTAACTATTTCATTTGTTGCTTTCAGTACGATTGCCTCCACTTTTTCTAGATCAGAATCGTAGCTTACGCCTGAGGTAACGACGACATTCATGGCTGGAGTTGGACTAGAATAGTTGGTTACTATGCTATCTGCCATCTTGGAATTTGGTATGATGACGAGGTTATTGTATCTGCTACGAATCTTCGTGCTTCGCCATCCAACATCTACGACATAGCCGGCTGGGCCGCCATCCAATTCAATATAGTTACCCACCTTTAGTTCTCCCTCTGTGACCAAATAAGTGCCAGCAAAGAAATTGCTAAGAGTTGGTTGTACAGCCAGAGCTACAGCTAATCCACCAATACCGAATCCAGCCAAAAGAGGGCTTATAGATATGTCAAGACTTTCTAGTGCTATTAGTGTACTTACGGAATATACGATAACTGGCAAGATTTTCCGTATTGGTGGAATTAATTTACTTTCCATTCCCGGAGATGAGCGTTTGGCTATAGCTGTAATGTACCATCCCATAATTACTTGTGTCATATTGACAACCAAGTAACTGATTTCGGCAATTATCACGAGCATCCAGACTTTTCTGACCCAGTAATCTAGGCCATTTAGGATACTGAAAGTGGG
>CAZSCD010000148.1:0-4252 GCA_964605345.1 uncultured Dehalococcoidia bacterium | reverse complement strand
AAAGTAAATAATTGCTGCAGGAATAATGAATTTCAATATCAACGGGACACGCCGATCAAACAACAGTTTAATCACTAAGCGAGGCACGCCTTTGAAAGCCATAAGTAGTAATATTTTACCTAGCACAACGCTTAACTATCCTCATATCCTCATATCCTCAATATTATTATATTCTTTAGCAACAGTTACGGAGACTTTTAAAAGTATTGATATACATATTATTTGGAGAAGATGACTTCACCAGAGATGAAACACTTATATCTATGAAACGAGTTTCAACTGACTCTAACATAGGAGACGTAAATGTAACCACTCTGGAAGCAACTCAAATAAGCCTAGACGAATTAATTAATATCTGCAACACCATTCCATTCCTTGCTGACAAACGTATAGTGGTGGTCAGGGGCTTATTTTCTTTATTGGGGTCACACACGACTCGCAAAGCCAGATCTCTCAAAAGTTCCAAATCAGGAAAATCGCAGGACCTCTGGGTAAATCTTGGAGAACATCTTTCGTCAATACCAGATACAACAGAGCTTATTTTTGTAGAAGGGCATATAAACCAACAAAATGTTTTATTCTCTGAAATACGCAAACTTGCAAAAGTTTTGTCATTTCCCATGCCTCAAAAAAACGAGGTTGATGACTGGATACAAAATCGAGCAACCTCCTATGGGGTCAATATTGATAAAAAAGCTATAATCGCTCTGTCTGAGACCATTGGCAGAAATCTCAGGATAATTGATTCGGAACTTCAGAAACTTTCTCTTTATTGTCACGGTAGAACAATCGAACAGGAAGATGTTCTAGAACTCGTAGCTAGCGCACGTGAGGCTAACATATTTACCGCAATAGATGCTATTTTGGAAAAACGCACCGGTCTAGGAGTCAGATTGGTTAGGAAATTATTGGAATCTGCATCAACTCCTTCATATGTCATTACCATGATAGCCAGACAAGTACGTCTACTTATACTAGTCAAAAACTTGAAACTTCAAGGGATTCCAGCAGACTCCATAGGCAAGCGCATTGGTCTATCTGGGTACCCTCTAAAAAAAACACTGCACCAAGAGAAAAGATTTTCTGTTCACCAACTTTCATCAATACATAAAGAACTTTTACAAACAGACACTCTTATAAAAACACATAGCATCGACGATCAAATTTTGCTAGACATGCTCATCGTAGATCTTAGCTCAAAATAATAAATCCTTCTGCTGTTTATCAGAATTCAAACGGATACTAAATACCTACACGGCCGTCCTGTTGAAGAATGCACTCCTTTTGGTTGATGTTATAATAATACGGTGGAATTAGATTGATTTAGTAGGAGTTGGCTTAATTAACTTTGCCTTCACCTACAATTCCAACTACCACAAATTGATTGAATGTTTAGGAGAAGTCAATGATTAGTTCAAAAGCAATGGGATGGATGCTCATAATGGGCCTTGTTGGATTCGCCGTTATGTTTCTTAGCTGGACCATCCAAGGCGACCAAGAAGGAACCACTGGAGTTGTAGCGTGGGCTGCAGAGAGCAACGACTGGGAGAATGTAGGGATAGTGAGGATGGTTGCCCTTTTCTCAATGATTGTATTTGTGACGGGATACATATCCTGGGCTCGCAGTATCAAGGACTCGAGTAGTGCAATAACCATAGGCTCAAGCTTTGCAGCCTTGGGTTTATTCCTACTTTGGATTTCATTTATCTCCCAAGTAGCAGGATATGAGACAGCATCAGATAATGCAACTGCCGCTCTGGGGCTGGTAGAACTAGGCAACATGGCTGGATGGTTCTCAGGCCTGCTAATTACGCTTAGTTTCTTCCTCATAGGCTTGAGCGCCTACAGACACAAAGTAGGAATGCCTGCTTTGAACGGACTACTAGCTATAGCGGGTCTTGTTGGAGCCGTAGCCAACTTCGTGTGGTGGGTGTTCTTTATGGGCGGCTTCGGGCTGGGAATGCTTATTCTAGCAATCATAGGACTACAAAAAATCAAAGGCGACTGACAACCAGGCCACAAGTTTTGAAAATATTAGTCAGGTGTTTGCGATTTCCGGAGTCTATAAAAAAGTCCTCGGAAATCGCAAACACCTACACACCGTTGAGTGTTATCTTGTGAAATCGCTTAGATTTAAATTCGCTTATAAAATCTTCCAGTCCGTTTATTGGACAATGAAATTCCGTAGCAAATTTGCCTAAGTCTTCTGGCCTATGCGCGTCACTTGCACCAGTACTTGGTTTTCCAAATTTTTCGGCAACATCATTAGCAAAAGCGTTTTCCCGTTGGGTACCTCTAGAATTTAAAACTTCCACTGCATCTGTATATAGAATCATGGGGTTCGTGGAAGCACGCTCTAGCATTACATCATATGCGTCCGAACCTACATCATCATCCTCTAAATAAATTCGTCTATAAGGATGTGCCACAACACTAATTCCGCCAGCAGTATCTATTAATTTCTTTACAAAAGAAGCTCTATGCATCCCAAAAACATATTCTTTCAATCCATACACTAACATGTGTCCTTCATTCGTGGTTATTTCACAACCTGGAATAACTAGGAATTTGTGAAGCTTGGATAATTTCGCCAACTCGTCACTCGCCCAAAATCTGTCATGGTCGGTAACACATATACCATCAAGTCCAACACGTTTAGCCTCATAAATTAACTCTTCAATCTCAAGAATACTATCATCTGAATTGAGGGAAGTATGTGTATGTATATCAATTATCAAAAGAATTCACTCCCTATTCGAAAACCTGCGTTTAGCTTCGAATACATTCGTGGGAAATCATGGCTGATATTCCATAATGCTACAAGCACATTTAATTTTAGCTACTACCAACTATTAGTACCCACAGCCATCTGTCATACTAAATTATAATATAACAATAGACTTGTGGCGTTTCATTAATATCTTATAAAAACACCCAGAGAAATCTTTCGGATTCCAATGGCCAAACTCTTTCACGTCAAACTATACAATACACAAATCTATATGATCACCCAATAATAATTCAAATACACGTATCTGAATTATTATTGACGACGCCTAGTCAGTACCGTATATTTGGGCTATCTCTCATCACAGTTAATTTTGAAATTTGCTCAGTTTGTAAATTTATGGCCTATAGTTCATGTTGACTGGCAAATAAAGGCTATTAAAATGGTTTTGAAACCAGACCAATTCACCGAACAAGCACAGGAAATCCTAGCTGCATCCCAGGAAATTGTCAGACGTTATCAACATAACCAATGGGATTCAGAACACATTCTGATGGCCTTACTTGAACAAACCGATGGAGTACCTGCCGAAATACTTAGACATCTAGAAATAAAAATGGATGAAATCTACAGTGTACTGCATGAATTACTCGAACAAGACCCGAAAGAACCTCAAGAATCCTCACAATTATACGTTACTCCACGAGCAGCTAGAATGTTGGATAAAGCCAAAGATGAGGCCAGCCGTCTCAGTGACGAGTTCATAGGAACTGAACATTTGTTAATCGCACTAACTCACGAGAACAGTGGTTATACTGCGCAAATCTTAAGCGATTTTTCAATCGACACCGAAAAAGTGTATCAGGCATTGCAAAAAATAAGAGGAACCCACAGAATCACTGACCCTCGTGCAGAAAGTCATTATCAATCTCTTGAACGTTATAGCGTAGATCTAACTAACCTAGCCAACGAAGGGAAACTTGACCCTGTTGTTGGCAGAGATGTTGAAATATCGCGCGCAATACAAACTCTAATTAGAAGAACAAAGAACAACCCTATTCTCATTGGAGGAGCAGGAGTTGGAAAAACAGCCATTGCGGAAGGATTGGCCCAATGTATCGTGTCAAGCGATGTACCTACAGACCTGCAAAACCGACGAGTCCTCGCACTTGACATGGGTAGCATGGTAGCTGGATCTAAGTTCAGAGGTGAATTTGAAGAACGCCTCAAATCTGTTCTGCAAGAAATCAAGCAAGCCCAAGGCGAAATAATTCTGTTTATAGATGAAATACATACCGTCGTGGGAGCGGGAGCTGCAGAAGGAGCCATTGATGCCAGTTACATGATGAATCCAGTTCTGGCTCGCGGTGTTCTTCAATGTTTTGGAGCAACCACTGAAGAAGATTATCGACGTCATATAGAAAAAGATGCGGCATTAGAAAGACGATTTCAACCTATACTTGTTAACGAGCCCGACTTGGACACTTCTATAGACATGTTACGCGCTCTAAGACCTAGATATGA
>CAZSCD010000147.1:0-4786 GCA_964605345.1 uncultured Dehalococcoidia bacterium | reverse complement strand
ATATTTGGGTAGTCATATATATCTCTAATTACTATGTGATGTTCGATTAATTCAAGATTAAATGGCTTCTACAGCACAGTTTGATTTGATAAACTACAGATTAGTAAGAAATAAATTAGGAAGTGTTTGAAAAGTGAAAATACTAGTCTTTGGAGGTACGTTGTTTCTTGGTCGCCATGTGGTTGAGGCAGCCCTTGCCCGTGGACACGAAGTTACGTTGTTTAACCGTGGAGTAACAAATCCAGATCTTTTCCCAGATGTAGAGAAGATCAAAGGTGATCGCGGTGACGATCTGTCCGCGCTGCGAGGCAGACGCTGGGACGCAGTCGTTGACCCCTCAGGCTACAGCCCTACCATCGTACGGTCGTCAGTTGAATTTTTGGCCGATGCGGTTGATCATTACTCCTTAGTCTCAAGTATAGATGTTTACGTAGATGCTGGTAACGAACCGATTGACGAAAATTGGAAAATTGCTGCATTAGCAGACGAGAATGCCAAGAGGATGTCTAATGATGGTAGTTTTATAGATGAGAAGGGTATTTGGTCCAGGGTATCGACGGATGATGCTGGTACTAGCCGAAAGGCACTTTGTGAATGGATTGTTCAGGATGTGATGTCAGGCCGCGCTATGGTTTATCGTCCAGGCGTTATCGTCGGGCCTCACGATCGCACTGATCGTTTCACCTACTGGGTGCGACGTGTATCTCAGGGAGGTAAAGTGTTGGTTCCAGGGTCTCCTGACAGATTGCAACAGATCATGGATGTGCGGGACTTGGGCGAATGGAACGTGCACATGGCTGAATCGCGACAGATTGGTGTTTATAACACAGAAGGCCCGGACTATCCACTTACTATGGGACAGATACTTGACGAGTGTAAGAGAGTCACCGATAGCGACGCGGAGTTGGTGTGGGTCGATGGGGAGTTTTTAGAGGAACATGGAGAGGAATCCTACGACAGAATGCCACCGTGGCTGAAAGAACCCCTGGGACTGAGACAGATGAATTGTGATAAAGCCATTAAAGCTGGTCTCATTTTTCGTACTCTGGCCGACACCATTAGGGCTAGTCTCGAGTGGGATGCAGAGCGTAATTTGGATGCGAAGATTCCTTTCCCTCTTCCGACCAGAGTAGGCCCTAGCCTTCAACGGGAAAAAGAACTACTTGAAGCCTGGCATAGAAGATAAGGTATAGAAATAGAACAGGATAACGCTGATATTGGAGGTGCTTCACATATATGACTAATCTTGAAAAGGCCTTTAATCGCATCGACGAATATATCAAGCTTAGAATGAAAGAGGATGATACGCCAGGCATTGGTCTGGCTCTAACTGACCGAGATCGAACACTACGGGTATCTGGCTATGGTTACGCAAATCTGAATGCACAGACTCCTGTTACAGGAGATACACTGTTCGAGATCGCATCCATAGGTAAGAGCTTTGTTAGTTTCAGTTTGCTTAAGGAATTCGAAGATGGTCGACTGGATCTGCACAAGCCTGCTTCGGAGTACCTCCCCTGGTTTGAGGTTCAGAGTAAATACGAACCTATAACTGTACATCATCTCCTAAGTGCTACCGCTGGGATTACCATAGGTGTCGATACAGGGCCTCATGGATTACACGAGGCGTGGAATTTGAGACACCAGGTTGCAGCCTGGCCTCCAGGATCGACTTTCTACACTTCAAATGTTGGATATAAGGTTCTTGGATTCCTTTTGGAGAATGTGGCCGGTAAGTCTTTACAAAAAATAATTCAGTCCCACATACTTGACCCACTTGGAATGTCCTCGACTCACGCTGTTATAACCCAGGATAGTTGGCGTGATATGGCAATTGGCTATCGGCCTTTCTATGATGATCGACCTCCTCATCATAGTCACCCGAGGAGACCAATTCCCTGGCATGAGTATGGTGCTGGAGACGGCCCTGTGGCATCTACACCAAAAGATATGGCTAAATATGTTCGGATGATTCTCAATCGTGGGAGAGGTCCTACGGATGAAATCGTATCGGAAAAAGCCTTTGACTTGATGACTCAGAAAGTAGTGCTAGAGTATGACCAGACATATCGAGGTTATAATCTCAGAGTTTCTGATGTAGATCTTCAGATGACAGGTAGCCCGAGCGATCTACCTGAGCGAGTCGCTCCAAGTAACCGTACTATCAAAGGTCCTGGATATATTGGTTACGGAGGTGACGCTTTAGGTTACGTTTCGGCTATTCTTGCAGACATGAATCTGGGAATAGGTGCGGCCGTTATGATGAACAGCTATGGAGGTAGCCACGGTTACGTAGTCCCACACGATATTGCAAGGTTTTGTCTTAGTGTTTTGTTCGCTGCAATGAACGATCAAGAATTGCCTCCGATTCCCTCAATTGATAGTCCCACAAAAGTCGAAAATGCTGAAGAGTATGCAGGCATATACAGATCAGGTGACAGGAGTCTTACTTTTGTTGCCGAAGCCAATACTCTGATTCTGGATCATGAGGGAGAACACCTCGTTCTTGAACGGTTTGGTATGGATAGCTTCTATACACCTCATCAGGATTTCCAGTTATTTGCACTGGAATTCGGACGCGCAGATGGAGAGATTGTGGAAGTCTTTCATGGTAATGATTGGTTCGTCAACGATAAATACTCGGGCCCATCGAGTTTTGATTACCCTGAAGAATGGCAAGCCTATGTTGGAAAATATAGCTCGAATAACCCTTTGTTTTCATGCATACGTGTGTTGTTGCGAAAGGGCATGCTTTTTTGCCCGGACCAACGTGGAGGAGGAAATCATCAAGTAAGAGGATTAATGGGCGTTCTATTGCCACCGAGTGGAGAGAGAGAGTTTGGTGGCGAAGGGAACCCAGAGCGTCTTAGATTTGATACAATTGTAGATGGTAAAGCTTTACGTGTGAAAGTAAGTGGAGCCGACTTTTATAGAGACTTCACCCCATAAGTCCTAATTTAGGACAGACAATTTTTACACATAAAATTTAGGAGGCGATTTATGAGCATCACAGTATTAGTAGCGTTGAAAATGGAAGATTATGAAACATTGGAGACCTCATTTGCTCACAGAGCGAGTGCACGTGTTGCAGCTGGAATAGAAGCCAAGTTATATCGAGATATGGACGATGCAAATCGGGCTGTGGCAATTGGGGCCGCGCCATCAAAAGAAGCCTTTCTTGGGTTTATGACTAGTTCTGAACAACAAGAGGCTATGAAAAATGCAGGAATTCAAGGCCCACCTGACGTCACCTTTTTGGAAGGATAGGACAAAAGTCTCTATATTCATTAGGTCTAGTCTATGAATAAATTTGAATTAGGATAATTAGGATAAATAAGATGAATACAAAAAAAGATATTCCTACTTTGCCTAATGAACTTATATCATATCCAATTGTGGCCTATATGGGTTTCAGTCAGGGTCCAATATTTGACAATCATGGAAACTTTTATTTTTCCAACTATGTCCAAGATGGTACAGTAGGGCGTATGTTGTTAGATGGAACTGTAGAAGTTTGGGCACATACTGGAGGCCAATCCAATGGTCTTAAAGTTGATGGATATGGGAATATTTTGGTTGCTGATGTTGGAGGCAACGATGGAAAAGATGGCAATAGTAGAGTAACCAGAATACACCCTGTAACTCGTCAACTAGAAGTTCTTACAGACAATTATAGAGGCACTCCTTATAAGGGTATATATGATGTTTGTTTAGACTCAAGTGGCAATATATATTTTACAGATCCACGAGGTAGTGACACAGAAAATCCAATAGGCGCTGTGTACATGATAGATATGGATGCTGACAATAATCCCCTGAAAGTTATTCGAGTGGCTGACGGCTTAGCTTATCCTAATGGCATGGCATTTTATCCAGGTGACGAGAGTCGCTTTTTCGTGGGTGAGATGAAGACAAATAGATTATTGGAATATAAACGCCTTCCAGATGGAACATTAGATGACAAACAGATCACGTTTGAATTTCCATATAAAACCGACCGAACCGTGTTTGAATTCCCTAACTCAAGTTTATCTGGATTTAGATTTGATGAATATGACCGGCTATGGATATCACGTTTCCCTGGGTCAACCGTAGCCGTAGTAGATGTGGATAAAAGAGAATTATTGGCCAGTTATGATGTTGGAGGAGATGGAGTGTCTAATGTTTGTTTTTGGGACAAATCGTTGTATGTATGTGTGTCAGGCAGGCACAGTATCCACAGGTTAGATGTTGGAGTACGTGGCGCTCCGATTATCCCATAATAATTTGTATTGGTATAAAATAACCACATCAGGAGGATAGTATGGTTGCTAAATCAACGGCGAATATGACCGGAAAGGTAATGAGTGTTAAGGGCCCAATTGATCCAGAAAGTCTGGGTGTGACCATTATGCATGAACATTTATTTATGGCAGGTGTTTTTGAAGGAAAGCCGCCCGACCGTTTTGTTCCAGCAACTGAATCCGCATTATGGTATGAAAAAGTTACACTGGAAAATGTACATCATCATCATAAACGAGAAGGTGCTATTGGAGACGCTCAACTTCTTAAAGATGAGAAGATGGCAACTGTAGAAATTACCGAGTTTCTAAATTGGGGTGGGTCAACCGTTGTGGATGTTACAAGTATTGGTTGTGCACGTGATCCCAGGGCACTATTTAGAATATCTACTGCTACGTCGTTAAACATTGTCATGGGTTGTAGTTGGTATTCGGTTAGCAGTCATCCTGCTGATATGGATGAACGTACTGTAGAGGAATTGACCGATGAGATAGTTAGAGATGTT
>CAZSCD010000146.1:0-14094 GCA_964605345.1 uncultured Dehalococcoidia bacterium | reverse complement strand
GCTAATACAAGCTACCTTGAAATTGATTTATCCTTACAGCCTGATGCTTGGGCTAAGCTCGAACAACTAACTGGAGGAGAACGGATTACACCAGTATTAATCGAAGGGGAAAAAGTAAGCGTGGGATTCCATGGCGTAGGGTGAACATTCTAACTGAGGCCGTGAGCCTCATAATCCACAAAACATATGATTTATGTCGTCTGCGCTGAAAATGTTGAGGTTCAAAAAGTTTCTGGCCTAGCAACTAGCAAATTATTTTCGCGAGATATGCGTATAGCAAATGTAACCGAGTCAATCATGAGTGCAATATCCCTGTCTCGTCTATCAAAATGAGGCAAATCAGGATCATCATATTTTTCTGATTCAGCTCCAATCAAAATGAGTTCACGAATAGAATCGTGGTCTGGAATTTTACCAAGAAATAAATTGCGTATGTAAAGCGCACATTGTTCATCTTCATCGGATCTGACTTTGCCTTCCAACCCCATAGCCACAATATTTACCATATGTGGATTCAATTGACTCACAGCGCGTACGGTGGATTTCGCTGTTAATAGCGATGCAGCATATATTGAATCAGCGTTTTTACAAGCATCAATCCCAACTGTTCCTGCTCGTGTTGACTGTACCAAAGTTCTACCTAATATATCAGCTTGAGTCAGTTCAAATGGGGAATTTCCAAAATCGAATTCCTTTGGCTTGACACCACCAAGTTCTCCAATACAAAGATATTCATTGTTCTGATTACGCAACTCCAAAGCCTGTGATATATCAGGTACCATAATTATCTTTTCCACACCCTTCGTAAAAGCTATGGCAGCTGTTGTAAAAGCACGAAATACATCAATAACTATTACTACGCCTTTTGCTTCTTCAGCTCCTTGAATCAAACTGTTTATCTTTATTTCCACGATTAATAATAACTTCCGAAGTAAACCTACACGTTAGAATAAATACATTTACTTGTATTTAAATACAAAACTCTCTTTACCGTTAAAATCATCACACCGATTAAGAATTAATTATTTTCTTAAATTTGAGTTCAAAGGCAAAGATCAGCGCAATTCCTTGGGCATAACAAAAGTCACATCTTCATCAACCCCATCCATCGTTACAACTTCATCTGCCTTCAGAAAGGTTATTATATCTTGTATGAGTACATCTGGAGTTGACGCTCCAGATGTGATGCCAATTTTCTGAACTCCATCTATCCAGGAGTTATCAATTTCATCAACGCTATTAATAAGATACGCTACAACTCCACTTGCTTCTGCAACTTCCCGTAACCGATTACAATTAGAACTATTTGGAGCACCTATAACCAAAATTAAATCTACCATTTTGGACAGTTTTTTTACGGCAATTTGTCGGTTTGTAGTGGCGTAACATAAATCGTTTCTGACAATAACGTCAGAGAATTTGCGATTTATCTCGTCAACAGAATGGCTTGTGTCGTCAACTGATAACGTCGTCTGTGTAATTACTGTTATAGGAGTATCTGATTCCCAATCTGGCAACTCCAAACCATCCCTGTCATCAACTAAAGCCATAGGAGTTTGCCCCATAGTTCCTTTAACTTCCTGATGGCCTCTATGACCAACTAAAATAAGCTTGCGTCCATCATTGTTATACTTCTTGGCTTCATTATGAACTTTAGTTACTAAAGGACAAGTAGCATCAATTACACGTAAGTTACGAGTTTCAGCTTTATCAAAATCAGAAGGTGGTGATCCGTGAGCAGAAAATACTACAACTGCACCTTCAGGTATATCTTCAACATTTTCTACGGTAATAGCTCCTTTATCTTCGAGAGACTTTACCACATAAGGATTATGAACAATTTGATGTTTAACATATATTGGTGGCGGAAATTTTTCCAGAACCATTTCTACTACGTCAATAGCTCTAACTACACCAGCACAAAATCCACGTGGTAATCCAAGATAAACCTTCACTCAGCTTCTATTCTCCTCAAATTAACTCATTATCAAGTACCGAAAATTCTACCACACATTTTTTAAATTCGTAGTATATTAATGAATAATCCAGCCATTGTTATTGTAAACTGATATGGGTGTATACTATCGAAGACAAACTAAGGCAAATATATTCATTTTTAACTTAGTGTAAATATAAACGAAGAGGTTATTGATGCAATTAGCCAAACGAATGAGTTTATTAGGCACAGAAACGGCATTCGAAGTATTAGCCAAAGCTAAACACCTTGAGAGTCAGGGTAAAGATATCATTCACTTGGAAATAGGTGAACCTGACTTCACAACTCCAACCAATATAATTAAAGCTGGGACCACAGCATTAGATCAAGGTTATACTCATTACAATCCATCTCCTGGATATGTCGAAGTAAGAGAACGAATAGCCACAGAAATTTCTAAGACAAGGTCAGTTTCAGTCACAGGAGACAATGTTGTTATAACTCCAGGTGGCAAACCAATCATGTTTTTCACAATTCTTTCATTAGTTAATCCTGGAGATGAAGTATTATATCCAAACCCTGGATTTCCCATATACGAATCAATGATACGATTTGTGGGGGGAATACCAATACCTATGAAATTACATGGATCTAATAACTTCAATATAGACATCAAAGAAGTATCTCAACTAGTATCTCCAAAAACTAAACTCATAATACTAAATTCCCCGAATAATCCGTGTGGAAGCATTATGGAAAAAGGTGATCTAGAGGCGATTGCTGAACTGGCAAAACAAAATGACATTATTGTTCTGTCTGACGAAATATACAGCAAGTTTCTGTACGAAGGATCACATCACAGTATAGCTAGTTTCCCAAACATGATGGATAGAACCATAATACTAGATGGCTTCTCTAAAACTTACGCCATGACCGGATGGCGTATAGGTTTCGGCGTAATGCCCATAGAACTAGTAGAGCCTATTTCTCGTCTTGTAACTAATAGTGTGTCATGTACGGCCAGTGCAACACAAATAGCGGTACTAGAAGCTATGAACGGACCTCAAGACGAATTATATAACATGGTCACTGAATTCAAGGAAAGACGAAAAATAATTGTAGATGGCTTGAACAGCATACCAGGTATACATTGTACTTATCCAAAGGGAGCTTTTTATGTATTTCCTAACGTCGAAGATACCGCCTTCACAAGCGAGCAATTGGCCAATGATCTTCTAGAACATGCTGGAGTAGCTTGCCTTTCAGGAGAATCGTTTGGAAAACATGGTATAGGGCATATAAGATTTTCCTTTGCGAATTCGTCAAAAAACTTGATCGAAGCCATTAATCGTATTGATCGATTTCTGACAAAAAAGCGTAATTGAATTTTTTTTCATTCAGTACCAATATTCACATAACTCCTAAACAAAAAAGTCAATCTAGTAAAACCTATTTTATGATTATAGAACAATCAAAATTGGAGCATAAATGCGAACTTTAAGGATAGCACTATCTCAAATTAACCTTACAGTTGGCGACCTAAATGGAAACACCAATAAGATCATTGATAACATAGAAAAAGCACGAGGCCTCAAAACTGATCTGATCGCGTTCCCAGAACTGGCAATCCCTGGATATCCTCCAGAAGACTTGATATTTAAACATCAATTCCTACAAGACAATCTCTCCAAGATGAACCAAATCGTCAAATCATCCAAAGGAATAACCGTCGTAGTGGGATTCGTAGACTACGTAAATTCTAATGTATACAATGCAGCCGCTATAGCACATAATGGAAATCTTGTAGATATATATCATAAGATACATTTACCGAATTACGGAGTCTTTGACGAACTTAGGTATTTTAAACCTGGCAATACCATTCCCGTATATGTAGTCAATGGAACTGCTATTGGAATTAACATCTGTGAAGATATTTGGTATAAATCCGGTCCTAGTTCAATTCAAAGTATTGCTGGTGCAAAACTCATAGTTAATATAAATGGCTCACCATTTCATATAGGAAAGCGTAGAGTCCGAAGAAATCTTTTAAAATCTTGTGCAACTTTCATTAAAGTTTCAGTTGCCTATGTAAATATGGTTTGTGGCCAAGACGAATTAGTCTTCGACGGCGACAGCATGATCATTAATGAAACTGGTGAAATACACAATCAAACAAATCAATTTCAAGAAGAACTACTTGTCTCCGACATAGAATTACCAACTTTTAAAAAAGACAGTGAGAATACCAAAACTAACAACAATGATTCCGTCAAATACATAAACGTATCTAAATATTCACCAAACCCACCAATACCTCTAACACCCAAATCCACACCGTATCGTCATGACGATCTAGCGGAAATATACGCCGCACTGGTAATAGGAACTCGAGATTACGTAAGGAAATGCGGCTTTGGAAAAGTATTAATTGCAGTTTCTGGTGGAATTGATTCAAGCCTAGTAGCTGCAATAGCAGTCGATGCGCTCGGTAATGCTAACGTAACAGGTGTAACCATGCCATCTCGTTTTTCATCTGACGAGGGTATTCACGATGTTAACACCTTGTCGAAGAATCTTGGAATAAATCTGAGAACGATAAACATAGAAAATATTTTTTCAACATTCCTCGGAAGTTTAAAACCTCAATTCTCACAATCTGACTGGGGAGTCACAGAAGAAAATCTACAATCAAGGATTCGCGGCAATATTATGATGGCTCTGTCTAATAAATTTGGGGAGCTGGTATTAACAACTGGAAACAAAAGCGAAATGTCTACAGGATATGCAACAATATATGGTGATATGGCCGGTAGCTTCGCAGTAATAAAAGACGTATCTAAGACTCTGGTATATAAACTTTCAGAACATCGAAACAAATCTGAAGACACATTCATAATCCCTCAAAATGTTATTTTGAAAGCCCCAAGCGCAGAACTGAGCCCGAATCAAAAAGATTCAGATACTCTGCCTCCATATCCTATCTTAGATTCTATACTGGAAGCCTACGTGGAAGAAGACAAAAGTTTTCAGCAAATAATCGACATGGGATTCAATGAATTTACTGTGCAACAAACCATAAATCTTGTAGACCAAAACGAGTACAAACGAAGACAAGCTCCACCAGGAATCAAAATCACTCAACGAAACTTTGGTAGAGACCGTAGAATGCCAATAACCAATCGCTATAAACCTTTTTAGATAAACACACCCAAACATTGACCTTAAGTATCCAATACGTTAGATTAATTTTAAAAAACTTCTCCTGTAAATTATTTGATTATATTGATATACATAAAAACACTACTTTTTAATTCTAATATTTACTTGTCAAAATCACACATGAGGCACACTTTAAAATGACAGATCATTTGAAACGAACCCCTTTATTTGAAACTCACTCACTGATGAACGCTAAGATTCTAGAATTTGCTGGATGGGACATGCCAATTCAGTATTCGAGCATTCTAAACGAAACCAAATCAGTCCGATCAAATGCAGGTATATTTGATGTATCACACATGGGCAGGGTAGAAATTAACGGACCTGATTCAGTATCTCTCTTAAACAAACTCTTGAGTGCCAACATAAAAAACATGACTTATGGAAAAGGGTCTTACAACCTCATTTGTAACGAAAGCGGTGGTATCATAGACGATTGCATAGTTTACCGTATAGATGAAGAGGATTTCTTACTCATACCAAACGCTTCCAACACTGATATTGTTCTGGACTGGTTATACGAGTGGATGAGTACATCTCAAAAAGTTCACATAAAAAATGTGTCATTGGATTATTCTATGATTGCACATCAGGGGCCTCGTGCAGCAGATATGCTTAATAATCTCACCAACACCAACATAACCACAATGAAACCATTCACCATCACAAGTACAGAAATCATAGGGGTGGAAATTTTGCTTGCACGTACCGGATATACAGGAGAAGACGGATTTGAATTAATTATACCTAACAAACACGCCCCAAAGGTATGGACCATGCTAGCCGATTCAGGATCTTTGCCATGTGGATTGGGAGCTAGAGATGTTCTACGTCTAGAGGCTGGACTGCTGTTACATGGAAATGACATGGATACTTCCTATAATCCTTACGAATCTTGTCTAGATAGATTTGTAGACTTATCTAAACAAGACTATGTTGCAAAAGATGCTTTACAAGATATAAAAAATAAAGGTGTGAATCGTCTATTAGTAGGATTTACTCTGCAGGAACGTAGAATACCAAGACCAAAATGTAGTATTACTGTAAACGGTAAAAATAAAATAGGAACGGTTACAAGTGGAGCGTTTTCTCCAACTCTTGACACTTCGATAGGTTTGGGCTATGTTCATCCAAGATTTTCAAGTGAAGGCTCTACTTTCATGATAGATATCAGAGGAAATTTAGTAGAAGCAACAGTTACATCTTTACCTTTCTACTCTAGGAGAAAAAATAAATGAATCCCGTAAATCTAAAATATTCTCAAGAACATGAATGGGTACGGTCTGAAACTGGCAACACAGCAACAATTGGAATTACAATGTTTGCTGTTGAAAGTCTAGGAGATATTGTGTTCGTGGAATTACCTGAAAAAGAAGCTCTCCTTTCGCAATTTGTGAAAATGGGAGAAATTGAATCTGTAAAAGCTGTGTCAGACCTTTACTCTCCTATTTCAGGCCAAGTTTTAGAACGCAATGAAGAATTGATCAACAATCCTGAATTAATCAACGAAAACAGCTATCAGTCGGGATGGATGCTGAAAATTCAGATCAGCAATCCTTCTGAATTAGATAACCTAATGAGTTCTAACCAATACGAGACTTTTCTAACATCTCGAAAATAATAAAAGATTAATGAGCACTGAAGAATTTATTTCTCCTTACACACCAAACACCGAATTAGATCGGGCTGACATGTTGAAATCTATAGGAGTTTCCTCTGTAGAACAACTCTTTAATGATATCCCATCTAAATTCCGTAATCCAACATTAAATCTTCCATCTCCACAGTCTGAATTGGAATTAAAACGATATGTTGAGAAACTTGTATCTACAAACAAGGTACCTGGTTTATATTCGTGTTTTTTAGGTGCCGGTGCTTATCGCCACCACATTCCAGCTATAGTTCGTCAAATAACCAGTCGTAGCGAATATATGACTGCGTACACTCCTTATCAACCTGAAGTATCCCAAGGAACATTGCAAACTGAATATGAATTTCAAACTTTGTGCTGCCAATTAACCAAAATGGAAGTTGCTAACGCAGGAATGTATGACGGATCAACATCTTTAGCAGAAGCAGCACTAATGGCAACTCGAATTACTAAACGCAACAGAATAGCCATATTGGACACACTGTCCCCAACATACGTAGAAGTACTGAAAACATATACTCAAGCCCACGGCATCATACTGGACTTCATTTCAGAAGATGACACACAACTATTAGATGAAACAGCATGTATTCTTATTCAACAACCCAATTTCTTCGGTTACATTGAAGATGCAAAAAAATATTCGACTCTAGCTCACTCACATGGAGCCCTACTGGTTGCATATGTAGAACCTATGTCCTTAGGCATGGTAACGCCTCCTGGTGATTATGACGCTGATATAGTAGCCTCTGAGAGCCAAGCTCTAGGTGTCCCAGTTACATTTGGTGGCCCATACGCTGGAATTTTCGCCTGCAAAGAACGTTACATTCGTCAAATGCCAGGACGTATCGTAGGCAAGACAATAGATTCTGAAAGCCGCACTGCTTATGTTCTAACACTACAAACCAGAGAACAACACATAAGACGTGAACGTGCTACTTCTAACATATGTACTTCTGTAGCATTAATAGCACTAATGTCTACAGTCTACATGGCAGCTAATGGAAAACGTGGCATGAAACACATAGCTGAATTGTGTTACCACAAATCTCATTATGCGGCATCTCTAATAGAGAAAATCCCAGGATATTCGTTACCAATCAAAGGTACATTCTTTCAAGAGTTCGTAATTCAATGTCCAAAGAATCCATCTGAAATTAACCAACAACTACTAGAATACAACATCATAGGTGGACTAGACATAAGCCATAAAATACCCGATGGAATGTTGATTTGTGTAACTGAAATCAATTCTCGTGACGAAATTGAATCACTTGCAAATGCTCTATCAGAAATTACAGGTAAAAATGACTAATTTAAATAACGAGCTAAATGATAATAGACGACAATTACTGATGGACCGAAGCGTTCCTGGACGACTTGGAACTACATTGCCTCCTTTAGACGTACCTAAACATAAACTTCCTCCACAAAATATGCTTCGTGATGAACTGGATTTTCCAGAAATTAGTGAAAGTGAACTAGTACGTTATTTCTCGCAAATCAGTCAAATGAACTTCTCAATAGACCACAACTTCTATCCATTGGGAAGTTGCACCATGAAATACAATCCTAAACTCAATGATGAAATTGCCTCCATACCTGAACTAACTAATATACATCCATTGCAACCTGACTCTACAGTTCAGGGAGCTTTAAAAATCCTTTACGAACTTCAAGGTTATCTAACTGAAATAACAGGATTGCCAGGAATATCACTCAGCCCTATGGCAGGAGCAGATGCTGAATTAGCCGGTATGCTTATGACACGATCATACCATTTGGACAACGGAGACTCACAACGTCAAAACGTACTTATTCCTGACAGCGCTCATGGAACAAATCCATCTTCTGCTGCTATGGCCGGTTTTAAGGTTGTTACATTGCCTTCAGATTCAGAAGGCAATACAGATCTGATGGCTCTAAAAAAATCGGTGGATGGAAATCTGGCAGGGTTGATGATAACTCTACCTAGCACACTAGGACTTTTCGACACTAATATACTAGATGTATGTAGGATTGTTAGGCAAGCAGGAGGCATAATATATGGAGATGGAGCAAATCTTAACGCACTTCTGGGTAGAGTAAAATTATCAGATTTAGGATTTGATGTTCTTCACACCAATCTCCATAAAACATTCACTCAACCTCACGGTGGCGGTGGGCCTGGAGCAGGACCTGTAATAGTCAGTGACCGACTTATGCCTTACTTACCCACACCAGTAGTTAACCAAAAGATACTGAAAAATCAGACTGAGACATACTCACTAATCTCACCAGTAAAAACAATTGGCAGAATGGGAACGTTCCATGGCAATTTCGGTGCGTTAATCAGAGCATACGCATACATAAGTACTCTTGGTAATGAAGGTATATCACGCATTAGTGAGGATGCTGTAATTAACGCTAATTACATACTAAGCCAACTAAAGGAATTTTATGATCTTCCATATGACCGCATTTGCATGCACGAAGTAGTGTTCTCAGCGAAAACTTTGCAAAAACAATTTGGAATCTCAGCATTAGATATTTCGAAGCGCTTAATTGACTATGGCATTCATCCTCCAACTATGTATTTTCCATTAATTGTAGAAGAAGCGCTAATGGTTGAACCAACAGAAACAGAATCCAAAGAAACTATGGATTACTTTATATCTGTCATGAAAACTATTGCTGATGAAGCCAAAAGCAATCCGGATCTTCTGAAAAACGCGCCTCACTATGCACCAAATACAAGACTGGATGAAGCAAGAGCAGCTCGTAAACCAGAACTACGTTGGAAACGTTAGCAAATAAAGGGTTTACGTAAGAACAATCCAATCACTATCAATTATTAAGCACTCTTTTAATAATGAAATTGAGGAGAAATTCTATGGTAGAACCAAATCAAAAAGCTCCAAGTTTTACGCTCATAGACCATAACAGGAATCCGGTTACACTAGACCAATATATAAACCACAAAAACATAATTTTGTCATTTCACATTTTGTCCTTCACAAGCGGTTGAACAGATCAAGTTTCCTCATTCCGAATAGTAAATAAGGAATTCGAGGATAATGACACCCAGGTACTGGGTGTAAGCACTAATGCACAGGCAACTCAAGCCGCCTATTCAGCGTCACTAGGACACATACCTTATCCAATTTTATCAGACTTCCATCCACATGGAGAAATGTCCAAATTGTATGGAGTGTACGACTCTGAACGTGGTACATCTTATCGAGCGATAGTCATAATAAACAAACAAGGCATTGTATGCTTCAAACGAATCTACACTAGTATGTCAGAATTTAACATGGACGAAATTCGCTCTGAAATACAAAATATACAATGACAACAAATTAAGCTTCCATGAATTAGATTCACTTAACTATTATGAACAATTTTATGGATGTACGATCAAATTCAGTACTTGTTTATTTTAAGTACAGGCTTGTCAAATTGCACCACTAACAACTCTTTATATACATAAGGCTACATATGACCAACCCAACAGTAGAACCATATATCTTTCAAGATGGAGACTATGTCCTAATAATAGACAATAAAGGCCGAGATTATCTAATTAAATTGAATCATATAGATAAATTTGAGTCTCATATAGGCAATTTCCCACATACTAATTTAATTGGCAAGAAACATGGATCTCACGTTAGAACTACAAATGGACATCATCTTCTTGCAGTAAAACCTACAATGTCAGATTACACACGGAAAATGCCCAGAATAGCTACTGTGATTTACCCCAAAGATCTTGGATCTATACTTATATATGGCGATGTTTTCCCTGGAGCCAGAGTATTGGAAGCAGGATCAGGATCAGGTGCATTGACCATAACTCTCTTGAGGGCAGTATCAGACAATGGGCATGTAATATCGTACGACATTCGCTCAGATATGATTAAGCAAACTTTAAATAACGTAAATTCATTTTTGCCAAATCACAAAAATTTGACTATGAAACTTGGAGATGTATATGAAGGCTTTGAAGAAGACAATATAGATAGGATCATACTAGATCTACCCGAACCATGGCTAGTAGTTCCTCACGCATCCCAGAAATTGGTCTCAGGTGGAATCTTCGTAAGTTTTTTGCCCACAATTTTACAAGTACATCAATTAACTAGATGTCTTAGAAGCCAAACAACATTTCAACTTATTGAAACATTTGAAGTTCTCTGTAGAACGTGGACTGTAAGCGGAAGAAGTGTCAGGCCATCGCACAAAATGGTTGGGCACACTGGTTTTCTCACGACAGCTCGTAAATGTTCGCCGAAAAACTCGTCTCTATAGACAATTATTTTACATTATCCAATTTTTATGTGGAAACAATTACTAATTGTTTTCATGTTCAAATGGCCAAAGATCATCCATGTAACCTGTCAAATGTACGTACTTACCTTCCATTAAAGGCATGTATTCAGAACTGAGTAGTGGAACGTCGCCCAAGTTTTTTAAATCAGTCCCAGGGAGTAATTGTTTTGTATCTGACACACCAGTATTATATTCCTGTATAAGAACTTTGAACTTACCCAATCCATCACTCTTAATTAATTGAAGCATCGCCATCATATTGGCATCATGACATCTCTGAGAAAGTCTTTTCTTTAATAGTCTATGTCTCATTTGATCAAAACCTAAACCTTTCAAGAAATCTTCCTGAGGCAATAATTCAAGTGATTGCAATCCTACTAACTTTCCTTCTGTCTCTAAGTGTGAAAAATTAACATCTGCAGTTATATCCTGACTCCCAATATATCTATACGGATTTGATCCTTGAATATGTTCATGGTAGGTTTGAATCGTACCATTAAATCTATTTCGATGACACATATCTTTCTTTTCATATCCATAATCAATTGTCATAACAAAACCCTTGTCCAAAGCACTCGATATTTGTTTCATCCAAGGTTTTATATTAAATCTAACTTCACCAGTAAAACCTTCAGGGAAAATGTGGATTAAATCCTTTAGGCTATCAATCATGAATGAAGTTGATGGTTCTCCAAGCACTTCAATAAATTCTGATTCTTTATCCAACGTTACATATATTTCCAATATAGAACCATGTTTAATCCTGAATCTATGTACTGGAAAACAATCTATAAGTTCGTTGGATATAAAACATCCCACAACACTTTTCAACGGTATCGAGTAAACATCTGATATGACATGCAGAAGATTTTTTTGTTTATTTGTTTGAACAGTACGTCGTTCTAATGTTATATAGCGTAGAGCGCAATAAAATGAACTCTGCAACGTCTTAGCATAACTAACTACTGCACGACCTAATATTCCAGTTCCTGAACCCATTTCAGCAACATAAAATGTCTCAGGTTCACCCAATATTTCCCACATACGGTGAAGTTGTATAGTAATTAAAGCAGCAAATACAGGATGGGCGGTGGGGCTAGTGTAGTAATCTCCAGCAGATCCGATACGATTATGACTAGTATAATAACCAGCATTTCTATGATATAAAGCAAATTGCATAAACTCGGCAAAAGTGATTTTACCTTTTCGGTTTATGCTATCCCTTATTTTTGTCTCCAGATAATTCGACACAACTTCATATCATCAATGAAAATATATTATAATGTATACCCACCTAAATAACCGAGTTATATATGTTCAGAATTCGCATCCGATGACTCGGTCTGTTTTTTAGCACGTCTCATTTTCTTACTTGACTGGCTTTCTCTATCCCAACCAGTCTCTTGAATAGAATTACGGAATTCTGATCCAAGTCCACATAACTTACATACTCCTTGACTTACAGGACCGTTCGGACTTTCAATTACCCAATGGTGAACGCAATCAATTATAGTTTCATTCTGGTCAGTCACAGATATCCTCTTTTATTTTGATTTGATTAAATATGAAACAAAAGGCTAATCTAAATAATTCAAGATCGTTTATCAACAGGAATGTATTCCAAATCTTTGGGCCCTACATATTCTAATCTTGGTCTAAGTAATATATTGTTATCAAACTGTTCCATAACCTGTAGTGTCCACCCAGGTACGCGGCCCATGGCAAATATAGATATAAACAAACTATCTGGTATGCCCAATAAATAATAAATCGCTCCTGTGAAAAAATCGACGTTTTGGCAAATACCTTTCTTTGAATATGGTTCCATAGCTCTAATGACACCTTGCAAAATTTCGAACCACTTAGGTTCTCCTTTTCTTAAACTCAAATCTCTAGCGCCTTCCAGTAAATGAACTGCTCTAGGATCACCTGCTCTATAAACACGGTGCCCAAATCCCATAACGCGTCCGCCTTTACTTATCAAATTCCGGACATACGATTCGGCATTTTCTTCAGCACCAATTTCCAAAGCCATTTTCATCACTTCCTCAGCCGCTCCTCCATGAGAAGGACCTTTCAGGGCGGCTACGCCAGTTGTTAATGCGCTATGCAAATCTGCTTGAGTAGAAGCCACAACTCTAGCAGCAAAAGCAGAAGCATTAACTCCATGTTCGGCATGAAGAACGAAATCTCTATCTAAAAGTTTAGCATCTTCGACATCCGGTTCTTTTCCAAATAACATGTATAAAAAGTTAGCAGCATGTCCAAGATCATGATTGGGTAGAATTGGCTTTTTGCCATCTTTAATACGTGCATGTGCAGCAACAATAGTTGGAGCTTGGGCAGTCAACCGTATCCCCTTTTTCAAAGTTGCTTCAGGTGAATTATCTTTCACATCAGCATCATACGCAGCGAGAGACGAAATTCCTGTACGTAGTACATCCATAGGATGAGCATTGGCAACAAGTTTTATGATTTCCAGTATTTCATTCGGTAAATGTCTGTTTGCCTTAAGAGTATGATCGAATTCTTCTAATTGATCTTCAGTGGGCAAACAACCATATAGCAACAAGAACGAAGTCTCCTCAAAGGTAGACTTTAGAGCTAAATCATGAATGTCATAACCACGATACAAAAGTTTGGCGTTTTCACCATCTATAAAACTAGACTCAGTCTTATCTATGTATACATCGCGCAAACCACGTTTAATCTCGATCTTTTTTTCGGTCATAGCTGACCTCTCACTGCAAGCACATTTTTAGTTACCAAATATTGCCAAAAGAAATCTGGAATAAACAATTCCATCATTACGGATAAAGCAGGTCGTGAAGCCATTAATGGCAAACCGGTGAACAAAAATTCTACCACCAAGATTTCACAGTGTCAAGAAAATTTCTATTTAGTGACGTACCTGAATATGTACAAGAAATTATCTTATCTATTTTTGCGAATCTGAATTTTACATGAATTT
>CAZSCD010000145.1:0-7373 GCA_964605345.1 uncultured Dehalococcoidia bacterium | reverse complement strand
CGTTTTCCATTTGTAGTTCTACTGAACCCATCGGCGATGGCCATACCCATACGTTCTTGTCGGCATGTAATGGGTTGTATACCAACTAACGCACATGCTTCTATTAGAGGTTGGTTAGGGAAACATGCTAAGTATTCTATGCCTTCGCTTTTCAAAATATTCGCAACAACGTCCACGCCTTTCATATTATCATGCCTCCTAGTGTTAATTTATCAGTCTCAGGTAACGCATAAATTAGGATAACTGAATCATCTACTTAGGTGCAACACAGTTAGTTACATAAATCAGATAGCTAGGTTTGAATTTTTAAATAATATTTGAATGGAAACCTCTTTTAAGTTTATATGTTTGCTGTCTTTATTTTGTTTGAAGATATATTTATGGAAACTTTATTCTTGACACCAATTTAACACTCCAAGTACTATCCAGCGTGACGGGTATTTTAAAATCCTCAAAAACACGAGATTTGGAAAGTGGAATATTCAGAAATAAATAGAGAGTTTGTAGAAAGCTCACTCACAGATAATGTTATAGGTCAAAAAATAATTTACTATGACACTTTAAATTCTACTATGGATGAAGCTATTAGACAGGCTGAGAATGGTGCACCCGAAGGAGTGGTGGTAATTGCTAACAAACAGACAAAAGGAAGAGGACGCTATAATCGACGGTGGAGTTCTTTACCTGGAGAAGACCTTCTGTTTTCAATTATATTGAAACCCACAGTGACAGAATTACCCTACATTAATATGGCCGCCACAATGTCTGTGGCTAAATCCATTTCCAAAATCACTTCACTTAATCCAGTTATTAAATGGCCTAATGATTTACAAGTCAATGGGCGGAAAATCTCGGGCATTTTGATTGAAACTGAGATTGGATTAAACGAAGTGAGCAAAGTGGATTATTCGATTGTGGGTATTGGAGTTAATGTAAATTCCGATTTGTCTCAAATGACAGATATTAGATATAGAGCCACTAGCATGTATAAAGAAATCGACAAAAAGATAGAACGCATTGATATGCTCAAGAGTATATTGGAATTTTTCAATGAGTTTTATCAACAGATTAAATCAGGAAAATCATTAACTGAAGATTGGACTTCTTGGCTGGATACCTTGGGGCAAAATATAAGTCTGAGATATTTAGATCAAGTTATTACTGGAAGAGCTGAATCAGTTGATGAACAAGGCAACCTCATTGTAGTTATGCCAGATGCGTCAATTTTTAGAGCCGTTGCCGGTGAAGTTACTCTACAGATGTAGATAATTTAAATCAATGATTCGCAAGTGTAATTAGGAAAGACCTGCACTTCTCTTTTTAAATCTAAAATACTTAATCTTTGACAGTATATCTCTGTATGATTTTTAGTGGATCTTTTTATGTTTTACTTCGCGTGGTTAAATCTAAACCACCTAATACTGTTTGCTATATTAGTAGCCAACGGATGATTCCACGGATAAATATCAGGCCTAAAATTGCTATCATTGGAGAAAGATCTAGCATTCCAAAAGATGGAAGCGCTTTTCTTATAGGGCTCAAAATCGGTTCCGTGACATAGTGTAATATGGCCACGATATAATGAATAGGCTTAGGAAGGTTTTGTAGTTGACTTGTAGCTAGCCACGACACAATTACACGTCCAATTATCGCGAATTCAATAATTCTTATAATTGGGTCGATCATTCCAGTTATGAGAAAATTAATCATGTTGTTAACCTTTGCCCAATTCCAGTGATTTTTTGTATGCTGTTACAACTGCGTCTGCAATTGCAGACCGAAAGCCATTTTGTTCAAGTGTCATAAGGGCTGCAATTGTTGTGCCTCCTGGTGAAGCGACAAGATCTTTTAGGTCTGAGGTGTGTTTATCGGATGTTAAAACCAATTTCGTACTTCCTAGGACAGTTTGCAAAACCAGTTTTAGGGCCATGTTACGAGGCATACCTAGATTCACTCCAGCATCTACGAGAGATTCAATGAACAAGAAAACGTACGCAGGTCCGCTACCACTTAGTGCTGTAGCCATATCTATAAATTTTTCTTCTGGTACACGAAGTTGTTCTCCTAAAGTGTCTAGGATTTTTTGAGTATCCTTAATTCTTCGATCTGTTATAAATTCTGAGGAGACCCAAACACTCATTCCATCTCCAATCTGGGCAGGTGTGTTTGGCATGACACGTATGATTTCATTGTGATTCAATTCTTGTGATAGAGTTGCTAATGATACACCAGGTATTATGGATATGATTGTTTTATCTCTAGTTATGTGACCTTTCAATTCTGCGAGAATTTCATTTAAGGTTTGAGGTTTTATAGACAATATTATTATGTTGGTATCGTCTATAGCAGATAGATTCGATTGACACACGGTTATTGCATATTTATTTTCTAAATACGTACGTCGTGATTTTAATGGTTCACCAACTCTAATTTGCTTGGTTGTACATAGACGTGTTTCCAGTATGCCCGCAATTAGAGCTTCTGCCATAACTCCACCGCCGATGAATGATATCTTCACGTCAAATTTCCTAAATCAAATATTTTGATTAAATAAATCTTTGTCGCATTCTAATAGAATTATATACAGAATGTATTGGCGGTTATGATCCATTTTCTGACAGATGACAACATATTTTCCTCAATTGATTCAAATTAATGATAGATTCATGTTTGGGAAAGATTTTTGTTCTTAGCCAAGTTAATTGCTATTTTGATTGCCTCTATCATGCTTTGAGGGTTGGCTATTCCCTTACCTGCTATGTCGCAAGCGGTGCCATGATCGACAGACGTTCGAATGAATGGTAACCCAAGGTTGATGCTGACGCTTTTTTCCCAGTTGTGGATTTTGATTGGTATGTGACCTTGATCGTGGTACATAGCAATAACAACATCATATTTACCGTCTATGGCTTGGTTGAAGACAGTATCTGCAGGAATAGGGCCAGAAACATTGATGTTTTCGGATTGTGCTTTCATAATTGCTGGGATAATTTCACTGTGCTCTTCAGTACCGATGAGTCCGCCATCGCTTGCATGAGGATTCAAAGCGGATACGGCGATTCTTGGATTAGGGAACCCCCAATTTCTAAAACTTTTATCAGTTAGTTTTATTTTCTCCAATATGTTTGTTAGTGTAACAAAGGTGCATGCTGCGCTTAAAGATTTATGTGTTGTTAGATGTACGACTCTTAAGTCATTTGCAACTAGCATAGTTGCAACTTCTTTTGATCTGGTTTGCTTTTGGAAAATCTCCATGTGTCCTATATCGTCGTAACCTGCTAGTTTGCAAGCCTCTTTATTGATTGGAGCTGTTACAACTCCATCAATTTTCTTGGAATTGGCTAATTCTCCTGCCTTTAAAATCCACTCGATTGAAGCTTTTCCCGTTACAGATGAAATTTGCCCGGGATTAACAAAAGAGGTGTCTAGATTTTTTGGGTCAAGTAAGTTTATGGTGTTTGATTGATTCAATATCTGTGTGAAAGAATCAGCTACTAGAATAGAGATTGCAGCATTTACTGATTTCAGAGCAATGTTTAAGGAATCGGCATTACCTATTACAACAATGCGGCAATTTTTAAGTATGTAGTCATCTAGGAGGGCTTTAGCAATTACCTCTGGTCCTATGCCAGCAGGATCTCCCATAGTAATGGCTAGAAAAGGGATCCTTCTCATCAAATTATTGTTTCATTCAAAATCAGTTTAGTGCAGTAGTGTGAGGTTGCATATGATTTAGCCTCCTAGTTTAATGCTAAGCCATGCCATAAATCCTCCACTCATAACTAATCCAACTCCTGGGAACATGTTGTCGATTGAACCGGATGCCCAAGCTCCATATGCCAAGTGTATGCCCCAGGCTATAGTGAAAATCCCAATTAACCCAGCAATCGTTACATGGCTCATATCAAATTCAATCTCATATATAAATTACTCACATTTAGTGTGGCCGCATTCTAGGCAACGTTCACATCCTTCTTGGTGTATTAGTTTTCCAGAGCATTTAGGACATTTAGTGCCACCTACGGGAATATATCCGTTGTTTTGTTTTGTTGCATTGTTGAACATCCCTAATTGAGAATGATGTCCATTAGATGTTGGGTTTCCTACATTTATATCAGAGTATTTATGGTCTCCAACTATGTGATTACTTAAAGTCAGGGCAACTGCGTCCGGAGCTGAACGAACTAGTGTTCCATTGTCCCATACGGGGCAACATGTAATACCTTTTAGCTGGTCTATAACTTCACTAGGATCTACACCGGATCGTAGTGCCATTGATACAAGTCTGCATATAGCGTCTAGGTTTGCAGAATCGCATCCACCTGCCTTTCCTACAGTGGTAAATGTTTCGAATGCATGGCCTTGGTCATCGAAATTTACAGTTACGTACATATTGCCATGGCCCGTACGTACTCGGTCCGTAACACCGCTTACTGACGCCGGTCTCTGTCTGGGTGACAACAAAGGCTGATTTTGTTCACTCTTTTGGCTGGTGTCGACGCCTGTTTCCAGTACTTGCATGGCTTTGGAGCCATCTCTGTATACTGTGACAGCTTTGCAATCTGTTTGCCAAGCCAACAAGTATGCATCTTTGACGTCTTGAACTGATGCTTGATTAGGTAGATTAATTGTTTTAGATACCGAATTCGTCACGTGTTTTTGCCAAGCGGCTTGCATGCGAACGTGAGCTTCTGGAGATATAGCCATTGAAGTACGTAAAACTGCAGCGTCTATATTGTGTTCCTTTAAGATAGTATCTACATCATTTGGATTATCTGCCAAAAGCTTCAGTATTTCTTCCACTGAATTTTCGTTCTCGAGGCTCCTACTTAAAGTATCCCACACTGAAGTGGGAGCATCCAGAAGTCTCGAACTGGTGCCTTGATGGTCTTCCCACAGTACGTTAGACCACCACGCGATAGCGAAATGAGGTTCTATGCCACTGGAGCAACCAGATATTCTACTAATAGTTCCTGTTGGAGCTATTGTGATTACGCTGGAGTTACGTACGGGAGGCATACCTTTCTTATGTAGGGCAGAATTTGGGTATTCAGGGAAAGGGCCTCTTTCTTCTGCGAGTTTTCCAGATTCATCCCAAGCTGTACGGTTGATAAATCCACCTAGTTTGTCTGCTAGTTTTAGCGCATCATCGGAGTCGTATGGTATGTTAAGTCGTACCAAAGCATCGGCCCACCCCATTACACCTAGACCTATACGCCTAGTTGCAAGATTTACTTCGCGAAGACTCGTGAGCGGGAATTTGTTGACTTCAATAACATCATCTAAGAAACGAACCGAAGTTCGAATAGTTTCCTCCAATAATTCCCAGTCGAAATCCATGGTAGATCCGTGTTCGTTGTCTGACTGGTTTGTGAGGGTAATGTGTTTGTCTAGATTTATCGAACCTAGGCAACAGTTACCATGGTCTTCTAGAAATTCTTCGCCACATGGATTGGATGTTTCGATGCGACCCATTTGAGGATTGGGAGCAGTTTCCCACACTCTATCTATGAATACGACTCCTGGATCTCCAGTTTGCCATGCAGATGTTGTTATTTCATCCCATAGCTCCCTTGCGGAGACCGTCTCAGTTGGGCCTTCGCCTTCGTCACGTGGGTTTACTAGATCCCATTCTGCGTTTGTTTCCACGGCATGCATGAACGCATCTGTAATTTGCACAGATATATTGAAATTTTGGAGAGTGTCGTCATTGTCTTTGCAGTGTATGAATTCTCGTATATCTGGATGACTATCTCTTATTTGTCCCATATGTGCACCCAAACGGAATGACCCTTGAGTCAGTGTTGCTCCAATTGATGAATATAGTTTCATGACAGCAACCGGACCACAAGCTTGACCGTGTGTGGTTGATATCTTATCGTTTTTGGGCCTTAGCTTAGAAAATCCAAATCCTATACCTCCACCCCATTTTTCTATCATTGCTGCGTCGTGTGCTACCTCCATTATGGATTCCATTGTGTCATCTGGTGTTACAACAAAGCATGCTGACAGACAGCCTTTTTGTGTGCCAGCATTGACCAAAGTAGGAGAATTCGGCAAGAACTTAAGAGTAGATAGCATCTCAAAGAATTTGCTTTCCCATAATTCGCGAGATTCAGTAGGTTCTGCATGAGATATTGCTTGGGCTACTCTTTTGAATAGGTCTTTTGGAGATTCTCCATCACGCAAATATCTTTTCTCAAGAATCACTTTCGCATTCCGGGAGATCTCAAAGTTGTTTGGAACCTCCTTAACTGATGAGGTGGATTGAGTAGTGTTTTGATCTTTAACCATATTCAGACTCCTGGCATGCGAAATAATTAAGTGTCAACTGGGTTTTGTTGTTTGGGCTGATGATACACTCTTCAAATAGGGAATTATCGTATTAAAGGGATTCGTGTACCAGACGAAACCGTCTCGACTTGTTATAAAATTGGTTTCGTCTTGGGTTTGCGACCGCGTTTACGCGGGGAAAGAGACACCAAGTCTTTCTTTATAGCGTCAGAAAAAGAAAGTTGATTAACCGGTATACTTGAAGATTCACGAGCTTGCAGTAGAGTGTCTATTTCTTCTTTAAAGCTCTCTATGTCGCGAAAATCACGATATACGCTAGCAAATCTTATGTATGCTACACGATCAAGTGATTTTAATTTTTCTATAACTAACTCGCCGATGACTTTAGATTTCATTTCAGATTTGCCCATATTGCCCAAATGTGATTCGATTTCGTCTATGATTTTTTCTACGCTACCGATTGGTAATGGTCGTTTGGTACATGCTTTTGTAAGACTATGCCATAATTTTTCTCTAGCGAACTCTTCACGCCTGCCATCTCTTTTTACAACTTGCATGATCCTGGTTTGGATACTTTCATGCGTAGTAAACCTAAAACCGCATCTCAGGCATTCGCGTCTCCTTCTTATGCCAGTGCCAGCGCTTCTAGAGTCTATTACCTTGGAATCATCGTGACTGCAAAAAGAACATATCATAATTATCAGGCGGCATGCAGAAGTCTAAAAATAGAGACAGAATAACACAATTTATAGTACCACTTTCACAAGATACCACTATATATTGAATAGAGTCAACTGTAGTTTTAGGTTGTTTATCTGATTTACAATCCACATAAATCATATAAGCAACCTAACAATGTATACAAAGATGGGGCCATCTAAACGATGGCCCCATGTTTGCGCAAATTTGGAGGATTTATGATGAAGTTTTATTCTGGGTAATTAGATTTAATTTCCGAATGGTTTGAATTGTTAGTTGTCTTTGATGAATATCTACGAAGAAATGGAGGGACATCGAGTTCAGAAGCGTCTTCACTTGATAATATTTCTCGTAACATCTGAGCCATATGGTCCTCATTT
>CAZSCD010000144.1:0-26298 GCA_964605345.1 uncultured Dehalococcoidia bacterium | reverse complement strand
ATAGAACAATATTGGCTATATCATCGGGTGTCCCGATCCTCCCGACCGGATGAGTTTGACCCCATTTTTCGATTAGTTCATCTGAATCTCCTGGCTCATTAGAAGCGACTGTCCTTACGAGATTCGTATCTATAATGCCAGGGTTTACAGCTACCACTCTTATGTTTTCTGAAGCGTAGTCTAGAGCCATTTGTCTTGTTAGAGAAAGTATTCCACCTTTGCTTGCAGCATAAGCTGGTACCAGTTTTTGAGATTGTAAGCCTTGAACGCTGGCAGTATTGATAATGACACCTCCACCACGTTTTCTGATTTCTGGAATTACTTGCTTGGACATTAGAAAACAGCTTTTTAAATTCACGTTTAATATACGATCCCACAAAGCTTCGGATGTGTTTTCAACATTGAGATATGAATTTAGTGGTTGTATCCCAACATTGTTAAAAAGTATATCTATACCTCCGAAAGTTTCAGATGTTTCAGATACTACTTTCTTGCATTCTGAAGCTTGTGATACATCAGCGTGAATGAATATTCCTTTTGACCCTAATTTATTAATTTCAGCTACTGCATCGTGTCCAACTTCATCGTTTATGTCAGCTATTGTTACACTTGCTCCCTCTTTTGCAAAAGCAATTGCAGTGCCTCTGCCTATGCCGTAGGCTCCACCAGTAACTATGGCTACCTTTTTTTCAAATGTTCCCATTAAAATCTCGATTTATTTTGTATGTTGTATTTGTGGTTTTGTTTAGGTGATTTCCGCTGATGCTATCGTTGATTGGGTTGAATAGTCAAGCTTTCAGATGCTAATGTAATATTTAATGCATTTGGGTATTTCTTTACATATAAACAGAGGTGTTGCTATTGTCGTGGATACAATTTGTTTGGTACAAGAATTGGATTATGCTGGTTACTTTGTGTTTGACACTCGGAGTAGATCAGCTTAGTAAGTATATAGTTAGGTCAAATTTTGAATTTGGAGAATCCTGGCCTTCAGAAGGGTTACTACGGTTGACCCATGTAACAAATACAGGTTCGGCGTTTGGGTTATTTCCAAATCAAACTACTTTGCTTACTGTTGCGTCTATATTTGCCATAGGTCTTCTAATATATTTCTATCGTACACAAGTGTCATCAAGTAGATTGTTGAGATTTGCTATAGGCCTTCAACTGGGTGGAGCCTTCGGGAATTTATTGGATCGTCTGATAAGCGGAGCCGTAGTGGATTTCATAGATTTTGGATGGTGGCCTATTTTCAATGTGGCTGATTCTTCAATCGTAGTTGGTATGGTTTTATTGGTAACAGTACTTACGTTTAGTAGGTCAAATTTGATGAATATACCAGACAAAACAGGACAACATGTTGATGATAACGAGAGTAGCATTTGATGACTCGTACTTTATCTCTTATTGCAGAAATCGATGGTCAGCGACTTGATAAATTTCTTAGTATCAATTGTTCTGATTTATCGCGTTCTAAAATTCAACAATTAATATCTGAAGGCTGTGTCACATTACAGGGTACATTCCCAAAATCATCTTATTTACTTCAGGCTGGGCAAATAGTGCACATAGACATCCCTGATACTACTGGTAATCGTCTAGTCCCACAACATATGCCTTTGTCAGTCGTTTACCAGGATGAAGATATATTTGTGGTGGATAAACCAGCAGGGATAGTAGTTCATCCTTCTAAGGGACATGAAAATGGAACGTTGATTAATGCTGTATTTGCGATGTGTCCCGAATTGGAGATTGTAAATCAAACTCTTAGACCAGGCATTGTTCATCGTCTGGATAGGAATACATCGGGTCTTATTGTGATAGCTAAGACAGAAAGGGCCCGCGCATATCTGTCTGATCAACTGAAAATGCAAAAGTTTAAGAAAGTTTATAAAGCTTTGATTCATGGGCATATATCTCCACAACAGGCTATTATTGATGGACATATTGGAAGAGATCCTGGCGACCGTAAGCGTATGGCTATAGTTCCGGAAGGACGCAAATCCATTACCGAATATCAAGTAATTAAAAAACATGATAAATTTACGTTAGTTGAAGCTAAACCCATTACCGGTAGGACTCACCAAATCCGGGTTCATTTTGCATCTATAGGTCATCCAATTGTTGGTGATAATACATATGGAAAATCTCATGTGTCATTAAGCCGACATTTTCTTCATGCACAGATACTAGGGTTCAGACTTCCGTCTACGGAAAAATATAAAGAATTCAGTGTAGAGTTACCCTCAGAATTAAGTGATTTTTTAGATATCATTTAGATTTCATATGATGAATATGTTTTCGGTAGTTCATTGAGACCTGTAACTTAACCATGAAATTCTAAGTGTGTTATATAAGCACATGATAGAATATTATACGGAGGATTTCTGACACAATGATGGAAACAGTTCGTGTGAGGTTTGCGCCTAGCCCTACAGGTGAACCTCATATAGGCAACATTAGAACGGCGATTTTTAATTGGTTTTTCGCTCGACGACATCAAGGCTCTTTCATAATTAGAATAGAGGATACAGATCAAACACGTAAAATTGAAGGGACAACAGAAGGTATACTTGATGTCTTAAAATGGTTAGGTATTGAATGGGATGAAGGACCTGACCATGGAGGTGGTTTCGGCCCGTATTTTCAATCAGAACGGCTTCACTTGTATCAAGAAGTTGTTGAAGATTTGTTGTCACGAGATCAAGCGTATCGCTGTTATTGTTCCACAGAACGCTTGAGTGAAATGCGAAAACAACAAATCCAGGACAAGATGTCTTATCTTGGATATGATGGAAAGTGTCGAGAATTAAGACATAGTGACAATACGGATTCAGGTAAGAGTGTTGTCCGTTTCAAGATGCCTTTAGCTGGCGAAATCTCCGTGGAAGATTTAATACGTGGCAAAGTGTCTTTTGAAAATAAATTGTTAGATGATTTCGTCATTATGAAATCAGATGGCTTTCCTACGTATCATTTAGCGAATGTAGTTGATGATCATTACATGAAAATAAGCCACGTTATGCGTGCAGAAGAATGGTTGGCTAGTACTCCTAGGCATATACAACTTTATATGTCTATGGGATGGATTCCTCCAATGTTTGCCCATCTTCCAATTATTATGGCTCCTGATAGATCGAAATTGAGCAAACGACACGGGGCTACATCAGTTATGGAATACCGTAATCAGGGATATTCACCTGACGCATTGGTGAATTTTCTGACTTTACTTGGTTGGTCACTTGATGACAAGACAGATATTATTAATGTGGATGAAATAATTAAGAACTTTTCTATAGAACGCGTTAATAAAAGTAGCGCTGTATTCAGTGTTGACAAACTTAATTGGATGAATGGATATTATATTAGGCAGATGAGTTATGAATGTCTGGTTGATGCGTTGTTGGGTTATTGGTATCAGAATCCGCCGCCCAATATACCGCATTTTCCTGACAAGCTGGATTTATTGAAGATAGTTCCATTAATTAGGGAGCGTTTGAAGACGTTTAGTGATGCTGCGCCGTTAATTCCATTTTTCTTTCAGAAAGAAATACCTTATAAAAAAACTGATTTAGTTCAAAAAAATATGACACGTGAAAATACAAAAAAAGCACTTATGCTAGTATCGCAAAGATTAAATCAGATTGACACTTATGATGCAGAATCAATTGAAAAATCTCTTAGAGAGATAGTGAATGAACTTAACATAAAGCCTGGTCAGTTGTTTGGATCCTTGCGTGTCGCGATTACTGGTTTGGAAGTTTCACCACCTTTATTTAAAACAATGGAAGTTTTGGGTGTGAAGAGAAATTTGTCTGCAATTGAAAGGGCAATTACAGATTTAGGCGTCTGACTAAATAATTAAGTAATAACTGTAAATAGTTTTGTCGCTTAATAGCCTTTATTGTTGACACCTTTATGATTAGGTTTCATACTTTTGCAGAGGTTTGTTATGGTAGTTGTAGTATTGATGCGAGTGAGATGTATATATGCTAAAAGATAGACTATACGAAGACTTAAAAACTGCTATGAAAAGTCGAGACGTGGTGCGTCGTTCAGTTATTAGATACATACGTTCAGAAATAAAGAATGAAGAAATAGCTACACAATCTGATCTTGATGACGATGCTATTATACGTGTATTAGGCCGCCAAGTTCGTCAGCGACGTGACAGTATTGATGCTTTTACCAACGCCAATAGAGAAGATCTTGCTGATAACGAAAAATCAGAGTTAGAAATTTTATTAGAATATTTACCCAAACAGATGTCTCGTGAAGAAATTAAGAGTCTTGTCGTAAATACATTAAAAGAAATGGATAACGAAGGATCTGTAGAACCAGGCAAAGTGATGAGCATAATAATGCCTAAGGTCAAAGGAAAAGCTGAAGGCAGACAAGTTAATGAAGTTGTTCGTGATTTACTGGATGGCGGCATTGTTTAGGCGAAGGTCAATATTGAATTGCAAACATTGGACATGCAGATGAGATTTGGCGTGGTAGTATTTCCAGGCACGTGGAGTGATGGTGATTGCTATCACGTTTTAAAGAATGTATTTAATCAGCCGGTAGAGTATGTTTGGCATAAAGAGACGGATTTGTCGTCGTATGATTGTGTTATTTTGCCGGGTGGTTTTTCATATGGAGATTATTTGCGAACAGGTGCTATTGCACGCTTTTCACCTGTAATTGAAGCAGTCGAAGAATTTGCAAATCAAGGTAAATTAGTTTTGGGCATTTGCAACGGCTTTCAAATATTATGTGAATCAGGGTTATTGCCGGGTATTTTGATGCGTAACAATCATCTCCAATTTCGTTGCGAGTGGGTAAATTTACGAGTTGAAACTACTTCATCTCCATTCACTGCTTGTGCTAAAAAGGGACAGTTATTGAGAATCCCTATTTCGCATGGAGAGGGTAATTATTTTACTAAATCACGTTTGGTAAAGGATTTAGGAGAAAATAATCGGGTTGTCTTTCGATACTGTACGTCAAGTGGCGATATTACCGAAGATTCGAACCCCAATGGGTCTATTGATAATATAGCAGGAATCACCAATGCTGCTGGCAACGTTTTAGGAATGATGCCACATCCAGAACGTTGTTGTGAATTGTCTCTTGGTGGCGAGGACGGTAAAGTTATTTTTGAGTCATTAATCAACGCTAAAACGGTTAATCCTATTTTGCATAAATAGTATTTAGAGACATGAAACATACTAAAAGTATTGATGCCATATGTGGTGTTTATTATTGAGAAATAATCGATTTTCGATAGATTTTGTTGGTTGGTGGTAATGAATTGAAAATTCATGAGGTTGAATCAAAATATGTCTGTATCTAAGAAAATCTTAGACGATTTGGCGCTTTCTGAAGACGAATACGAATCTATAGTGTTGCGTTTAAAAAGGAAACCCAATAATTTGGAATTAGGATTGTTTGGTTCACTTTGGAGTGAACATTGCGGATATAAACATTCCAAGCAGTTGTTGAAGATTTTACCTAGTCAAGGATCAAGAGTGTTAGTTGAGTTAGGCTCCGAGAATGCTGGTGCCATTGATATAGGTAATGATTTAGCTTTGGTTATGAAGATAGAGTCACATAATCATCCTTCAGCTATAGAGCCATTTCAGGGAGCTGCAACTGGAGTAGGTGGAATTATCAGAGACGTGTTTGCAATGGGTGCTAGGCCGATAGCTTTGTTGAATTCGTTACGTTTTGGACCACTAGAAGAACCGCGTAATTCCTATTTGTTTAATGGCGTTGTTGGTGGAATATCTAGTTATGGGAATTGCGTTGGTATTCCTGATGTAGGAGGAGAGATTAATTTCTCCAAAACATATTCAATGAATCCTTTGGTGAACGCAATGTGTGTAGGCATTGTCGACAAGAATAGATTGACTCGTGCTGTAACTGGTGAATCTGGTAATCTTCTTATGTTAGTTGGTGCTGATACTGGACGAGATGGCATTCTTGGAGCTTCTGGCTTAGCCTCAAGAACTTTTGAAGAAGAACGAGATTTACGTCCTACTGTGCAGGTTGGGAATCCATTTTTAGAAAAAGTTCTTATTGAAGCGTGTTTGGAGTTGATACAAACTGATTATTTTGTTGGAATTCAGGATCTTGGAGCAGCTGGATTGACAAGTGCAAGTGTTGAAGCAGCTGACAAAAGTGGTTGTGGCGTAGAGATAGAAATATCTTCCGTTCCAAGAAGAGATGCTGGGATGGAACCATATGAAGTAATGCTTTCAGAATCTCAAGAACGTATGTTAATTGTTGTTAAGTATGGATGTGAAAAAGAAGTCGGGGCAATTTTCGATAAATGGGACGTTAAGTCAACGGTTATAGGGCGTGTTACTGATGATGGGTTAGTGCGTATTTTGGATAAAAATGTTGTAGTTGCTGAAGTTCCTGTGAAAGAACTTAGCGATCCTCCTTTGTATAAACCAATTGCCATCAAACCAGCATGGCTGACTGAACTCCAAAATTACAACCTTGAAAATGTGCCGTTACCAAGCGAATCAGCAAATGAAATACTTCTTAGACTTTTGGGGTCACATAATATAGCCAGTAAAGAATGGGTTTACAGACAGTATGATCATCAAGTACAGACGAATACAGTTATAGGTCCTGGTGGCGATGCTGCAGTGTTACGTATCAAAGAAACATCTACAGGGATGGCTTTATCCGTGGATGGAAACGGGCGCTATTGTTATTTGGATCCGTTTGTTGGAGGTATGATAGCAGTATCAGAAGCTTGTAGAAATGTTGTTTGTACTGGAGCTGAACCGGTTGCACTTACTGACTGTCTAAATTTCGGGAATCCAGAACGTCAACAAGTATATTATCAATTAGAAGAGTGTGTAAAAGGAATAGCGTTTGCCAGCAAAGTTCTGGAGACGCCTGTGATTAGTGGGAATGTTAGTTTGTATAACGAAACTCAAAGTGAAAGTATTTATCCGACCCCGATTATAGGAGCATTAGGGTTGTTTGAGAATGTATCGAATCACGTGGATATAGGGTTTAGGAATGCTGGTGATATTGTTATGTTACTTGGTGCGTCTTCGGTCAACGGCGAAATTTCAGGGTTATCTGGGAGCGAGTATTTAGAAGTTGTACATGATTTAGTTTCTGGTACGCCTACCATAGATATCTATCAAGAATTGGCACTTCAGCGAACCTGCTTGTCACTTATTAAAGAGTCTATTGTGAAATCAGCTCACGATTGCTCGGATGGAGGAATAACAGTAACTCTTGCGGAATCTTGCATAGCTGGCAACATTGGATTTACAGGAGAATTCCAAGTCTGTGGTAGATGGGATTCGGCCTTGTTTGGTGAATACCAGTCACGAATCATAATGTCTATATCTCCAACAGATTTGGAGATATTTGAAAATATTTGTCGGTCACAAAATGTTTCCTGGGTTAGATTGGGGAAAGTTGGTGGAGACTCAGTGAAGATCACAAATCTAATAGATCTATCGTTGTTGGAGATTCGTAATGTTTGGCATGATGCTTTACAAATAGCTATGAACGGGTAGTTAAATGTGCTATGTTGACACAGTATTATTACTTTGTTAAATTAGATTACAGGTTAGCAGTCATGATTTGTGACTGCTATTTACTTGGTAGGCATAGGAGAAGATCATTTGCCTAGATATGATTATGAATGTAACAGTTGTCATTACTTGTTTGAAGTGCGCCAAAGTTTTGATGATGAACCAGTAGCTAAGTGTCCTGAATGTCAGAGTGATTCTCAACGTAAAATCAGTGTTGTGCCGATTGTGTTCAAGGGTAGTGGGTGGTATGTTAACGATTATGGAAAACGTGGTGCTTCTACTGGCTCACCAAATGATTCGAAGAGTTCATCTGTAAAAGAATCACAATCTTCGGAAACGAATACTGGTTCGGAAACGAATACTGGTAAGGAAAATAAGTCTGACTCCACAAAAACTCAATCAGTTGCCAAAAAAGAAACCAAGTCGAAATCTAGTTCGTCTGATGCCAAGGATGGTTAATTTTGAGGGCGTTAGTCCAAAGAGTTTCAAGGGCTTCAGTAGTAGTAGAAGAAGAAGTTGCAAGTAAGATAGAGTTAGGGCTAGTCGTGATGGTAGGTGTGTCTACGTACGACTTAGAAGAAGATCCTGTTTATATATCAGACAAAGTTCTCAATTTAAGAATATTCCCTAACGCGTCTGGGAAATTTGACAGATCAGTTCTAGATGTTAAAGGGCAGCTTTTGGTTGTGAGTCAGTTTACATTGTATGGACAGACACATAAAGGGCGCCGTCCAAATTTTATAGAAGCTGCTTCTTCAGATTATGCAAGAAGACTGTTTGACCATACCGTAGAATTATTCAACAAATCAGGTTTATTAGTGAAGACTGGTTGTTTTCAAACCAATATGATTGTGGAGATCCATAATGATGGGCCAGTGTCTATTTTACTTGATTCATGTGATAGAAAACGAACAAACCCATAGTAAGATCATCTTTAAGATATAGAAACTCCGATTATTGAGTTATTCTGTATGTATATTTTGTTTAAATTAATTAGGCGACCAAAACCCTAATGTACCATTGGTTATGCTGGTAATAGATGAATTCACATCAGTGTTAACTATCATGATGTAGGAAGATTGGCTTATTGAAGGACTGAATGATGAGTCATTATGTTTCGAACTGTGATTTGTAAACACAGATTGACTGAGTGGTCTTCCTGCTAATATTAAATGTACGCTGTCTGGAGACCATATTGAGTGAGAACGTGCATATTGGTCAAAAAACTGAAACACAGTTAATTGATCAATTGAAGGTGTAAATTCCATTCTAGTTGTAACAAATCCATCGTTGATATTTAGGATCATTAACTGTAGGGCATTTTTGCTTGAAGATGGAGTGATGTAAGCTAATTTACTGCTGTCTGGAGACCAGAAATATGATATTACGTTGTCAGTAATATGAATTGGTTCACTTATTTCGTTCTGTGGCAAAATAGATAGTTCCTGATACATGAATATAGGTGTGTTAGCATACATAAGTAATCTACTCGACTGAGCCAATGCTAAAAAATCACCATTTGGAGCCCATGAAAATGCAGGTTCAAGTTGTCCAATTGCTATAGCTTGTAGAGACACTGCTTCAGATGTGTCTATATTCGAAGTGTAAATCGTGTATTCGTTTGAACCTGTTTCTGAGGCAATTGTGATGAAACTGTCTGATGGTCTCCAATCAGGCACCCTGTATCTCATTGAATCGATATCTAGTTGACTAATCTTAATATCCTCAATTGTATCTATTAAAAAATGATCATTGCCTCTGTGGATCAATAGGTGTCTGGAATTAGGAGACCATGAAGACCAAAGAGGGCCTTCTGTTAATACAAATTCAGCTTCTTTATCGTCTGTTAAATCATCTAGGAATAAAGTGACTCCTTGGGATGTTGTAGCAATAAAAGCAATTTGATTGCTGTCTGGCGCCCAATTAGCATAGTGCAATACACCAGGAGCTAAGAAACTTATTTTATCTGTAGTGTCAGTATAAATCTTGGAAATCTTACTGTTAGAAATATTGTAAATAAAAAGACTTGTTTCCATATTTTCGTATGTTGTATCTATTCCTGAGAAGGCTAATTTTTCTCCATTGGGCGCCCATGTTGGCCAAGTAAAAACGCCTTCGCTCAATTCGTTTCCTAGAATTAAGGGAGAAATTCTACGGTCGTTTAGGCCATCTGATTGTATTATGTGGATATGTTTGTCGTTACTGACGTAGGCAATTTGATAAATGTCAGGTTCATAAATAAGTTTAGGTAGTGGCTTGTCGTCGTGATGTTTATTGGTTTGAATGCCAAATATCCCGATACTCACGAATAGAGCAGCAAGCATCAGTGTGAACATGTAAAATCTATATGACAGTTCCAAATGTAGGATATCTCCCAGTTTAGTAGCTATAAAATTGAAGGTTGAGTCTAGTTAGTTGGTCGAAATATTCAAGCTCAAATCTAGTGAGGTTACTGAATGAGTTAAAGCTCCAATGGAGATAAAGTCCACTCCGGTAGCAGCTACTTTTTCGACTGTGTTCAAATTGATACCTCCCGATGCTTCAGTAATGGCTTTTCCCTCAGCAATTTTGACGACTTCTATCATTTCATCTGTGGACATATTATCTAACAACAGGAGATTAGCTCCAGATTCTAGTGCGTCCTTAGCTTGCTTGAAATTCTCTATCTCTATCTCAGTTTTCATTGTATGAGGTGTTTTATCAATAGCATGTTTAACTATATCAATTAATTCGAATCCATTATTAATCAGTGTTTGTATATGATTGTCTTTTACTAGTATGCCAGTGCCCAGATTGCCGCGATGGTTGTATCCACCTCCCATTCTAACGGCATATTTTTCAAGGGTTCGTAATCCTGGTGTTGTTTTACGTGTATCTAATATTTGTGACTTGTATTTCGATACTGCTTGGACGTATGAATTTGTTTTAGTTGCTATTCCACTGAGATGTTGTAGAAAATTCAGTGCAGTTCTTTCTGCTTTGAGTATGGAAGAAACTTTGCCTGAAATTGATGCTATAGTATCTCCTGGGTGTATAGTAGATCCATCATTGATAAAATGATCAGTTTTCAAAGTTGGGTCCACTCTATGGAATACAGCTAAGGACACGTTAATACCCGCTAAAATACCTTCCGAATTTGTCTGCAGGATGCCTGTACCAATAATACTTGTAGGTATAATAGCTTCAGTAGTTATGTCACCCATTGAAAGATCTTCGGTGAGAGCACGATCTATTAAGTTTTCAATTTCGGGTGTTATTTCGAACATCAAATAGTCCCTCTAAAGCAAATATTTGAGTGTTAATAATCAATTTGCTTTTGACAGTTGATCCTATGATGAATTCAGAGATTCGGTCAAACATCTATCTAATTGAGAGCATTCTATCTACGGCTAATTTAGCATATGTGTTAATGTCTTTATTTACAGTAATTTGATTAACGATTGCTCCTTCGATTAACGCGTCTAGAACCCAGGATAGATATGCAGGGTGGATGCGGTACATAGTTGAACAAGGACATACAACAGGATCCAGACAAAAGATTGTTTTGTCTGGATTTTCATTTGCTAGTCTGTTTACTAGGTTTATTTCTGTTCCAATTGCCCAGGTACTTCCGGTAGGTGAATTATTAATTACGTCAATTATATATTCGGTTGACCCATTATCATCTGCAGCTTGAACCACATCCATTGTGCACTCTGGATGTACTACTACGCGCACTTCCGGATGCGTGAGACGGGCTGTTTCTATTTGTTTGACTGTGAAACGAGTGTGTACAGAACAATGCCCCTGCCATAAGATCAATTTTGATTTTCGCAAGTCTTGTTCTGTGTGTCCTCCAAGTGGCTTAAACGGATTCCATACTAGCATATCTTCTAATGCCATGTTCATTTTCAAGCCAGTATTTCTGCCTAGATGTTGGTCTGGTAGAAACAGAATGCGACTACCACGGTCTAAAGCCCATTTAAATACTTTTGTGGCATTAGAAGATGTGCATACAATACCATTATTGCGTCCACATATTGCTTTAATCGAGGCGGTTGAGTTCATATAAGTTATTGGAATTATATCTGCGTTATTACCAAGTATATTTTGTAAATCTTCCCAGCAGTCCATCACATCATCATGCTGTGCCATATCTGCCATAGAACAGCCAGCTGTGAGATTTGGTAAAATCACTTTCTGATTTGGAGCGCTTAAGATGTCAGCTGTTTCAGCCATAAAATGTACACCACAAAACACGATAAACTCGGCGTGTAGTTGGGATGCTGCGTATTTTGAAAGGTTAAAGGAATCTCCACGAAAGTCTGCATACTTAATAATTTCGTCACGTTGGTAGTGATGTCCCAATATCACTAATTTTTGACCTAGTTTGTCTTTTGCTCTGGCAATTTGCGAGTCCAATTCTTCGGGGTGCATCTTCATATAGGATATGGGAAGTTTTTGCCATTTGACTCCAGATCCAAGTTCTTCTTCCAATGGTTTAGCATTTATCTGGGTTTCAGTTCTGCAAAAAGATGATTGTTCTATTTCAGTTATTGGTATGGTCGGTTTTTTATCAATACTAACCATGGGATCTTACCTCAATTAATTCCTTGTTACTTTGGATTCCATGTTTTAAAACACCATGAAGAGACCATGGGCCAGTTTTAGTTATTTCTATGTTCAAAATTGATCCTTTATGTTCTTGGGCATCTTCAAAATAAACTAGCTTGTCGTTTCGACTTCTTCCGAACCATTTTCCTCTTTTATGTCCTTCTACCAGGATTTCTATAGTTTCTCCAAGCAAATCAGAATTGATTTCTGTAAGGATTTGTTCCTGAAGTTCCTGTATGATTTTCAATCTTTCATTTTTTTCTTCTTTTGAAACATTATCTTCCATTGTACGTGACGCTATGGTTCCAGGACGAGTTGAATACATAGCTGCATGGATCTTATCAAATCTGATATCCCTAACCATATCAACCGTATGTTTGAATTGTTCATTAGTTTCACCACAAAACCCTACTATCAGGTCAGTACTAAGTGATACGTTGGGGATTTTTTTTCTAATTTTATCGACTAACCTACGGTATTCGTCATTAGAGTAACCGCGTCTCATCTGATCTAATATAGTGTCATCTCCTGCTTGAAACGGTAGATTAATATGTTCGCAGACTTTTTCCAACTCAGATATTGATTCAATGATGTGGTCGCTCATATCGTTAGGATGTGAGGTGAGGAACCTGACTCTTTTAATCTCAGATACGTCGTTAATTGCTGAAAGCAAGTCCCCAAGGTCTATGTTTTCAGATAAATCATGTCCGTAGGAATCGACGTTTTGGCCTAGCAATGTGATTTCTTTAACTCCACGTTTTGCAAGTAAAGTTGTTTCTCTAACCATATCTTCTATGGAACGGCTTACTTGTCGTCCACGACGATAAGGTATTATGCAAAAGGAGCAAAATTTGTCACAGCCGTGTGTGATTGGTATGTATGTTGTAACATCAGGTTTTGCTACTAAAGGCCCAATACACCCTTCTGGGTCTATACCCAGTATATCTCCTAGTAAGTTTATAAGCGGATCAAATTGTTGTGGTTGCATAAAGACATCTACATGTTTGAATCGTTTTTTCAGTGCTGCTTGGTTTGGTCCAACCATACAGCCCATCAGGGCAACGATTTTGTTTTTGGAATGTTCTTTAAGTGGCTTTAAACTGGTTAGGTACCCTACTACTTTGTCTTCGGATGTTTGCCTCACAACACAACTGTTTAAAACTATGACATCTGCTTCATTTGGTGAAGATGTATTAAGAAGTCCCATTTGGGACAATGCACTCTCAAGGCGTTCAGAGTCAGCTTTGTTCATTTGGCATCCTATTGTCCAAATGTGATAGCTGACAGGTTTCTGTTGGGTGGATATATATAGATTTTGTGTCATTTGTTTATCGGTAAATTTTCTGAATAAAAAAACATCTTCTTTACTCTGGCCAAATGTGAATAGAATTATAACTTATTGGACGTTATATCTTCCACTTCTATAAAAGTACTACTATTCGATTATTTATAAAACATAGGTTAATGGATTCTGTTACGTTAATTTGAGAACTGGCGGAGGGAATGGGATTCGAACCCATGAGAGGGATTTCTCCCCCTAACCGCTTAGCAGGCGGCCGCACTAGACCACTATGCGATCCCTCCGATGAGCGTAGGCAATATATCAGAGATTTATTAATCTCACAACTTAAAAATGTCATGGGTAAGTGACTACATATTTGCTAAAGTTATTTGATGTTAGATTATTATGGTTAATAAATTCTAGAAAACGTATAGCCAGTGTGTTGTTTCATGGTTTGTACAAATTCATCAACTCGTTTTATTGATGTTATGTTCTTCCATACCTACCCAAACCTCTCCATCATCAAAGACTTCTTTTTTCCATATAGGGACAATATCTTTAATACGATCCACTATTTTTTGGCAAGCTGCGAAGGCATCTTTTCTGTGTGGTGATGCTGTTGCGACTACCAGGCTTATATCTCCTATATCTAGATGCCCTAGTCTATGAGCGATTGCAACGTCTTTTACGGATGACTGATAACAAATCTCATTTGCTATCTCGGCCAGTTTTTTGTCAGCCATCGGACGGTATGCCTCATATTCAAGGTATAGTACAGTTTTGTCTCCAGTGGTTTGGCGAGTTGATCCTAAGAAAGTAACTATTGCGCCATTATTCTTGTTGAGTACCTTACGGGTGATCAATTCTGGATCTAATGGTTGATGAGTAATCTCAATCATATACTTCCTCCGCTTACTGGTGGAATTAAAGCTACCTCATCTCCTTTGGCAAGAATATGTTTGTGGTCTTTATATTCATCATTAACTGCTACTAGGAGTGTCGAGGGTTTTTGTGTAAGACTAGGAAACAGTTGTACGATTTCGTTTACTAAGGAGCCTACTGTGGAATCTTTTGGCAAATCCATTTCCATTTTATTAGTCCCTGATTTTTCTCGATAGACTGCGAAAAATTTCACTGTTATTTCCATTTTGTCACCATCGCAATTCGACGTATATTAACGGACAATAAGTGGACCCACTATGGTTTGTGTTTAAATTCAGAATCAAATGAATGATACGTGGTTTGTCTCATTTGGTTCATGTGTTATCGTGAGCTCCGCAGTTTATTATTCCTGCGTCTTCTAATGTTTGTATATGGTTTTGTGTATATCCAAGTATATCTTGCAAAATCTCTTTTGAATGAGATCCTATAGTTGGAGCTGAGCCAACTACCATAGGAGTACGTCCAAACTTGATAGTTTTACCGGTGACGTGGATTTTTCCTGCTATGTCATCTTCTACTTCAACTAAGATTTCTCGTTCATGTAAGTGTGGGTCGTTTGCAGCTTCTTCTACACTGTTAATTGGTGCACATGGGATGCTGAATTGAGAGAGAATTTTCACGATATTCTCAGTTGTTTTGTTTTGAAACCATTGGGCTAATTCTTTTTCCAATTCTAATACATGTTCTTCTCGAGTTGCCTCGGTAATAAACATGGGGTTATTTGTCCATTCAGGATGCTCCATGGCATCACAGATTCTTTTCCACATATTATCTCCGTTGGCAGTCATGTAGACCCAACCATCAGAAGTTTGGTAAGAGTTACTTATTCCAGATCCATTGCCTTCTTTTTGTTGTATAGTTCCGTCTCCTAGATAAGAAGAGATTGGTATCTCATTAACTGTGAATCCTGTATCAGCGAGACATACGTCTATAGTTTGCCCTTTTCCTGATATCTCTCTTTCGTGTATGGCTGCTAACGCGCCTATTGTCGCGTGCAAAGCAGTGATTCGGTCAATTAATGGAAAGAAAGTCCTAATTGGTGGATCGTTAATAGATCCCGTTAGTGACATTAATCCACCGAGTGCTTGTCCTATTGAGTCAAATCCAACTCGTTCGCTATATGGACCATATTGACCATATGCTGAAACATTTATCATTATGATTCTTGGATTAAGATGTTTGAGAATGTCATAGCCAAATCCCATGGTCTCAATGGTGCCGGGTCTAAAATTTTGCAGAAATATATCCGATACCTTGACTAATTCCTTTAGGATATGTTTTCCTTCGTCGGTGCGTAAATTAACAGACAAACTTTTTTTACCGCTGTTGTATTGAACCCAATATGCACTTTGTCCATTTACGATTGGACCGCTTTTTCTGCTTTCATCGCCATTGATTGTTTCTATTTTTATAACATCTGCACCCATACGAGCGAACATCAGAGCGCATCTTGGGCCAGCTTGGTATCGTCCCAAATCTAACATTCTTATACCATGCAATGGGGTATCAATGGTTGGAGGCTTCAATTTCACTTCATGCCCTTTCTATCCAAAAACTCTTTGAATCCTTCAAGTACAGGAGGAGGTTTAAGATCGTTTTGCTGAGCGTCCATCTCATTTTGATAAGCTCGACTCCATTCGTTCCCAACAGCATCTATCATGAGTTTTTTAATTCCTTGTACAATTCTCCCGTCGTTGGACGCGATCTGGGTTGCTATTTCTAGAGCTTTAGTCATCAACTGTTCTGATGGTACTATGTGGTTTAATAGTCCGATTCGATAAGCTTCATCGGCTTCTACAACTCGTGCAGTTAGAAGAAGTTCTTTTGCTATTGGCCATCCAACTTGCATTGGTAAACTCCATGTCGAATTTACACTGCCGTAGGATGCGGCTAAGAATTTGAAACTGGTGTTCTCGCATCCTACTCTTATGTCTAATGATGAAGCCATTAATGCTCCACCTCCGTAGGCTAAACCATTTATCGCACCAATAGTCGGTTTTTTGCAAATGGCCATGTGCCATTGATGGACACATTTGCCTGAGTCAGTTCTGGATGTATCAGTTTCCTTGGCCAATCTAGCCATTTCGTGTATATCTGCTCCTGCAGAAAAAGCTCGTTGCCCGTTTCCAGTAATGATGACAACTTTAACTTCAGAATCCAGTTCCATATTGCTGATGGCTGTATCTAACTCGAAGTACAAATTTCTGCTAAGTGCATTAAGAACCTTCGGGCGATTTATGGTAACAATACCAATCCCGTCACATTTTTCTACAATAATGTCTTGATATGACAATAAAATTCTCCCAATGGGATGATCTAGCGTCATTATATGATTCGTTGTTAATACGGTCAAGAAAACTTCCAGGTTTAATTCATATGTAAAATAACTTGGAAGAGACTCTTTTGTGTAATAAGATTGAGTTAGTATTTCAAGCTTAAATATTGCATGAAAAATATCGAACTAAAGATAACTATTTTAATGTCAAATTATCGGATATGTGCAAATGAAGTTTAGGAGAAATCATGAGTAATCATTTAAATACGTGTTGTGGTGATTTGGGAGCCTATTTTCAATGGGATGAGATGTATAAGATGTTGGATTGGTTGCCGGGTGGATGGATTAATGATGCACATGAAACAATTGACAGACATGCTAATGGACGTCGGCGAGATAAGGTCGCCATGATATGGGAAAGTATTAATCGTGAATGTGAAACTTATACATTTGGTCAGATGAAAAGATTAACTAATAAATTTGCTAACGTGTTAAAGAGTGTAGGAGTTGAGAAACAGGATAGAATTGTTATATTTATGGATCGTATCCCAGAATTTTACATTGCCTTTTTGGGAACATTGAAAATCGGGGCAATCGCAATACCTTTACATGCTACATCAAACCATGATTTCCTAAAAAACAGCTTAAAAGACAGTAAAGCTAAGGTTATGATTAGCCAGACTTATTTGCGATACGGGGTATCTTCGATAATTCCTGAATTGTTTGATCTTCAGCATATTATTGTGGTTAATAGAGATAACAATGATTACGAATTAGTGGATATAGCAGATTTGAATTATGAAACAGAGATGACCAAAGCGTCAGCCAATTATGATGTTATGCCTATGAGTCAGTATGATTACTCTGTTCTGCATTATACTTTTGACGAAACTGGAAATTGCAAAGGCCTAACATATAGTCACGAAGCTGTTGCACAGCATTGTTTTAACGGCCACCAAATTCTTGGTTTTGAAGAAGATGATATATATTGGTGTACATCTGACCCTAGCTATGTTACTGGTATTGGAGGTGGTATTTTGACTCCCTGGGCAAATGGGTTAACACAGTTTATATACGAGGGAGGGTTTGATATTAATATTTGGTATGAGCTGATTGAGAAACACAAAATATCTGTTTGGTGCACGGCTACAAGCGCAATCCGTATGTTGCTTACGTCTGGATACGATGTTGTAACAAAGTATGATTTGACGAGTTTGAAGAAAATAAGTGTTGTAGGTGACCCTTTGAATCTAGATGAATTAGAGGAGAGTCAAAGAGTATTTGGGAAGGTACCTTATCACAGTTGGAGTCAGCCAGAGACTGGAGTAGTTTTGATTGCACATCATGGCAAAAATGATATTAACTTGGGGTCTCTAGGTCGGCCTTTGCACGGTGTAAAAATCGATATTGTTGATGATCAGTACAACGTAGTATTGCCGGGAAGTGTTGGTAACTTAGCTATATGGCCAGGGTGGCCGGCGATGTTTCAAACTTATTGGAATGATAGTAATTTGTATAAATCCAGATTTCGTAAAGGCTGGTATATTAGTGGTGAAAAAGCCTACATAGATGACAACGGATATGTTTGGTTGGTTAGATAATCTTGAATAAAACGAAAGGATGTTTTTGTTTCTAGAAACTCCTTTTTGTAAATCTTAGTTACGTTTTAGGTATTGTCGGTAAGGTTATGTGTGATGGGTAGTTATTGGAGTGGTGTATAGTTTGCATAGCAGCTATGAATTCCTTGTCTTCACCTATTGGGTTACCGGTATTGGTGTTTCTGTCGAATCTGGGGAAATTACTGCTTGAAATCTCAAGTCTTATCTGATGGCCTTTTTTGAATACATTACTTGTTGCCCAGAGATCTATTTTGTATTCATAAATTTTATGTGCCTCTATCAGTTCGGGCTTTTCAGAACCTTGACGGTATCTCGCTCGAATAATTCCGTCTGTAAGGTTTCTGGCAAATCCACAAGGGTCTACATCCACCAATTTTCCTGTAAAATCCGTATCTTGTGCAGAGCTTGAAGCGAATAGAGTAACTGTGATAGGTCCAGTTACTTCTGTATCGTGATCTAGTGGAGGTGTTGAATAAACCAAAATATCTGAACGTTCCTCGACGCATTTTTGATTGTGAACTCCAGAACCTAAATTAATAGCATCACAACATAGTCCGCCTCCACTTGTTGGTACTGGGTTCATTGGATTATACAGATATGTATCCGTTGGTTCACTCAGAGGCATTTCAGGATTTAATATTCCGTCACCATTTAGGGTATTTGCTTTGCCTTCACTGTGTAGATAATAGTTTACATCAACAGCTCTTTTAAGAGGCCATTCATCTTCTAGGCGCCAAACATTTTCACCCATAACGAAAATCTGGATGGGTTTTTCATTGATGATTCCATTATTTTCACCTTTAAGCCAGTAATCAAAGAAATTCAACAATAATCCTTGTAGGCCTACTGCTGCGCCAGAAGAAGATGACCCAAAGTCATATCCACCGATTATTGCGCCTCCTTCTTTGTTGGCATTATTGTGGTCCCAAGGACCTATGACTAACCTCTGTCCTTTACGAGCTTCATCGCTGCCTCCTAGCCGATTCATACCAACAAAGTTGCGAATTGTTCCTTTAAGGAATATATCTTGCCATCCACCATAGTTAAAAGCAGGAATATCTATCATTGCATGGAATTCTTCAATGGATATTTTTTTCCAATACTCATCGTAATCAGGATGGGATAGCCAATCTAAATAATATGGAGCTACATCACGTTCTAAATGGGTAATGTCTTGTAATGGCAAGTAGTTATAGCACGACATTAAATCTTCTTGAGCAGCGGTTATGGCTTCTTGTTGACTGAGACTTAGGAGTTTAGCTCGAGATGGATGTGTCCAATTTCCTGCTGCGAGCATACTAGCCCATGAAAGGCTGAATCCCAACTCGAATGCTCCTCCTTGCCAAACCCAACCATCGTGATAATTGGAAGCAGTTACACCAGGTGCGATAGCTACTAATGAAGGAGGTTTGGCGATTGCGGCTAGCCACTGAGTCGCACCTACATAAGAGGTGCCGTACATTCCTACTTTGCCAGAACACCATGGTTGAGCAGCTACCCATTCAACTGAATCGTATCCATCATCTATTTCGTTAACAAAAGTGTAAAATTCACCATCTGATAGGATTCTTCCTCGGATATCTTGAATCACAACCGCGTAGCCTTCCATAGCAGCGTGTATGGCATCAATATCTCCTATGGTACTTTGCGCACTACGTTTATCATACGGCGTTCTGTGCAGAAGGCCAGGGAATTTATCATTAACATCAGGTCTAAATATATCTGCGTATGTAGTTGTGCCATCTCGCAACACTATTGGGATGTTTGGTTCAAATTTAACAGAGTATGGTTTGGTCATATATCAACTCCTACAAAGAGAAATGTTTTGAATAGCCATATAAATTTGGGGGGTTAATGTTACGCAGTTGGTGTGAATTTACCATAGCATTGATGTTAGTATCAAGTCTAAGTTATAGGAAGAACAGGAAATCAGATATAGATATCATGTGTAAGCGATACACATTGTAGGATGTAAATTAAGATTCATATTCCGCAAACCAATCTTGTAATACCGAGCTATTGTGGTTTATCCAGGCAACGTTAAGTTTAATTCGTTCTATAGATTGTTGTATGGTTCTTTCGGCTGCAGGCGTTGGGTTAGCTAGGAAAAATTGTTCAACGTCATGTAATTTTTCTGAGGTGGAAAACCCTGACGATATTGATACAATGCGCATGAGTCCGAAGCCACCATCTCCGTAACGTCTTTTAAATTCATTCCAGTTGGATTTGAGGAATTCCCAGGCCAATTCTCTACCGTGTCGATTATTAGAAACGGAGGTTAATACAGTAATAGCGTCATGTGTTCTAACCTCATTGGACAATGATTTCTTCAGGATATCACCAATTAGATCAGGTTGTTTAAAGTTAGATAACGCTACGAGTAAACGTTCCTTTTCTTCTTGTAGATTTGTCTGTTTTTGTATTTCCCACATTGTATCGTATGTCGAATGGCCACCATGTTTAGCGGCTAGGTTGAATACCAAACTACGTATATCAGGGTTGATGTGAGTCGAATTGGTAACGTACTGTTCAAATCTTTTATTTGCTTCTTTAATAGTTGGAATGTCATCATATCTTCCTAATTGCGATAGGACAGTGCTGCGTAATAGTACTTGAAGATGACCTTCTTTATGTTTTGGTTCCCAGCCTGTTCTGGCTCCAATAGGTTTGAATATATTTCTTGCGAAAGTTTGGAAGGTTATATAATAAGGTTTATCCCATAATAATCCATCAAGGTTATTTAGGTGGCTTGCCAAGTCCGCACATACTGAAGCGTCGTTTTCGTTAACATAGGCTTTTGTGATGTTTAAGAATTCACGTATAGAGATATCGTTAGATTTAGCCAATGCGTAAGTGTCGTTTTGAATTCCCAGTCGGTCGGGTGCTGGTAAAACCAGATTCTGAATTGGATACATAAGTTTTGATAGTTCATCAGGTGGATATTTTACTCGATAGAATCCAGTTTGAAGAGGATTTAATTTCACCCATTCATCTGATGATCCGTAAGGTGCAGGTTCAAGGTTGGTTGTGACTTCTTGGTTATCCATCAAAATCGAAACGGGATTAGCGTTACTTGCTGATCGAATGGTTATAGGTATATGCCACAACACTCCTTTGGTGTCTGTTTTGCCCAAGACATTTTCGTAAATGAATTTACTTTGGGTGATGTTAACTTCGATTAGATTTTCTTTCGAATGAATTTTTGTGTCTAGTATTGGATAGCCGGTTTGTTTTGTCCATGTGTCCATAATAGTTGTAACTGGTTGTCCAGATATATGTTCAAAAGACTCCCACAAATCTTTAGTCTGTGCATTTTTGTATTGGTGTGTTGTTAGATAATTATGAAGTCCTTTCTGAAAGATTCCAGGACCCAAAAAATCTTCCAGCATTCTAATGATTGAGGCGCCTTTGCTGTAACTTATTGCATCGAATAATTGTCCAATCTCTCCTGGGTCATTAACTATTTGCTCAATCGGATGCGAGTTCTTTAGTCCATCAAGATTGAGGGCTCTATTCGTGTCTGCTGTCAAAAATTGAGTCCACATGGCCCATTCGGGATGTAGATGATCCACTGCTTTGTCTCCCATCCAGGATGCGAAACTTTCATTTAACCATAGGTCGTTCCACCAGGTCATTGTTACCAAATCACCAAACCACATATGGGCCATTTCATGAGCTATTATTGCCGATACTATTTGTCGTGTACCTGCAGAACTGTTTTTATCATCTACCAATAATGCTGTTTCCCGGTACGTAATTGCACCCCAGTTTTCCATTGCGCCAGCTGCGAAGTCAGGTATGGCTATGTGATCTAATTTGGGTAGTGGGTATGGAATCCCAAAGTAATTGTTCATGTAATCTAGTAAATTTATTGAAGCGTCTAGTGCGTATTGTCCTTGATGTTCCTTGCCTCTAGTTGCCCAAATTCTAATTAATGTCCCATTGGTTGTTTGTTGTTCGATGAAATTCAAATCCCCAACCACAAAAACTAACAAATAAGTTGACATTAGAGGAGTGATTGCAAAACGAAACGAATTTAATTCGCAATCGATTTCAGTTTTAGTTTCTATAGGCATGTTAGATATTGCAACGTTGTCTTTGGGAATCACTAGAGTAACATCAAAAACAGCTTTGACAGCGGGTTCATCCCAACAGGGGAATGCACGACGTGCGTCAGTAGGTTCAAATTGCGTAGAGGCTAAGTAGCGCTGATTACCGTCCATATCTTCATATTGGCTTCTGTAAAACCCTCGTAGTTTATCGTTAAGTTCTCCCGTGAACTCGATTAATAGTTGAGATTTACCAACAGGTAAAGGAGTTGCAAATTTAAAAGATACGGTTTCTTGCTTTTCATCAAATGATGTAGCGTCTGGATATATGGTTTTGTCATTTGTAAGAATCAAAGCACATTTCTTAATTTCAAGTTCGATGCAATTCAAAGTGATTGTTGACGTTTGCGCTAGGATTTCAATGTCGATAAATTCTTGTCCTTGAAAAGTGAAATTGGACAGGTTTGGCTTTAGAGTAAGTGTGTATTTGATAGGTTTTACATTTGTTGGCAATATTTGTGGTTGCGATTTTGGCATTTAATTTTCTCCGTTCGGACAATTTGGGCTAGCAAATTTTATTGGACATGATTAGAGACAATATCGTTTTGGGCATAGCTTTTATATGAGATATTGACCTCTTTTTTCCTTGTGTATGATTGTTTCTATTTCATGTATAGTTTCATCTATCTTGTTATGATGATTCACAACGACGTAATCGAATTGACCCTTTTTCCGCATTTCTTGTTTGGCGGTTTCCAACCTTGACTTTAGTTCACTAGAAGATTCTGTCATTCGAAGTGCCAGGCGAGTTGACAGCTCATTTATGTTGGGAGGAGCCAAGAAAATCAGGACGGCATTGGGGTAGATTTTTTTAATTGTTTCCGCTCCCTGTATGTCAGGCTTAACTATAATATCATTTTCGTTTTTCATTGCATCTAGGATTTGTTGCCTAGGTATTCCGTAGTGGTTGCCATGAACTTCAGCCCACTCTAATAACTCATCTGCTTCAATCATTTCACAGAATGTTTTTTTAGTAACGAATATGTAGTCTATTCCATTTTGTTCGGTCGAACGCATAGGTCTGGTTGTAGCCGTTACTGTGAAATGATACGGTTTTGCTAATTCCTTCATTTTAGATAACACAGTATCTTTACCTACACCTGAAGGTCCGGATATTACTATCAGTAGAGGGTTTGTTGGATTTAATGAATGTGATTTAGTGTTCAATGTTTAAAGCTACGAACTTTGAATTTTCTCAAGGGTATTCCAAAACATTGGATAGGATACATTGACAGCTTCAGCTCCGTCTATGATGGTTTCTCCATTCGAAAGCATGCCAGCTATACCCATTGTCATTGCTACTCGGTGATCACCAAAACTTTTACAGTAACCGCCTTTTAGTTTTTGTTCGCCGTGAATTATCATACCGTCGGGTAGTTCTTCAATTCTCGCCCCCAAATTTGTTAGACCTTGAACGGTAGATTTTATTCGGTCAGATTCCTTTACTCTAAGTTCTTGAGCGTCTCTTATTGTGGTTACACCTTTGGCAAAACATGCGGCTAGTGCCAGAATTGGTAATTCGTCTATGATTTTGGGTATGATGTCTCCGGATAGTTCCGTACCCTTTAGATTGCTTGATTGTACTGTTATATCACCACATGGTTCTTTTCCATGTTCACGTATGTTCTCAATTGTTATATTAGCACCCATAGAACTAAGAATGTCTAATATACCCGTTCTATATGGATTAATGCCCACTCCATTGATTTTAATTCGAGCATTGGGATGACAGGAAGCTGCTACTATCCAAAAAGCTGCGCTGCTAATGTCGCTTGGTACTTGTACATTAATACTTGACAAGTTTGAAGGATTTATCGACACGTCTAATCCCTGTATATTAATGTCCGCGCCCATGGTCTTCATCATAAGTTCGGTATGGTTTCGTGAAGCGGATGGTTGATGTATTGTGGTCACGTCTTGGGCGTAAAGACCGGCTATGAGAATGGAAGATTTAATTTGTGCACTAGGTGTTGGGAGAGTATATTCTATACCATTTAAACGATTGCCTTGGATTGCTAGAGGACCTAATGAATTATTTGACCGGCCAATCACGTTGGCGCCCATACTGTTCAATGGGTGGATTATTCGCCCCATTGGTCTTTCGTTTAAGAATCTGTCGCCTGTAATTACACTAAAAAATGGTTGAGCTGCGAGAAGGCCTGTGACAAGTCGCATGGTTGTACCACTGTTACCAGCGTTAAGTACTCTCGAAGGTTCAGTTAATAATTTGTCAGGGCGTCCTTTAATTTCGAAACATTCTTGTGATTGTGTTATTGAACAAGATGAATTTTTACGGATTTGTGTTCCAAGTGATTTCAAGCATTGTATCATTGAAGATCTGTCGTCTCCAACACATAAGTTAGTTATATGTGCTGTTCCATCGGATATACTGTTTAAGAGAAGGGCTCGGTGTGAAATTGATTTGTCCCCAGGAGGAGTCACTGATCCTTCCACACATGTCGAAGATTTAATGATATGTTGCATTTAATTTATGGCCTTAACTTTTTGGTTGAAGAAGACTTGGATTTTTGTTTTTTGTCGACTCCCATCATTTGACGGTATCGTTCTACAAGATGTTTTCCAACGAATGCACTTGCCATAGTTTCTCCTGAAGATGGCATATCGGTGGATTGATTTTGTATTACTGTATTATTCTCCCATCGGCTTCGAGCGATCCAGGCTTCTACAAACGAATCCAGAAGGCTGTCACTATTTTCCTTTATGTTGTTTCTATATGTACATAGCTCATTTATCATTTGATCTATCCAGTGGAGTAATGAATCCGTATTTTCTATGCACATGGCGGAGTTGTCATCAGGGTGATTTGTAGCCAAATATGAAAACTCTCCGAATGCGGATGCTGCAAGACGATGCATTTCTCTCCAGCTATTGGATTTAGATGTAGCTGTTACGAATGCAGATGACAGTACTATGGGCAAGTAATTCATTGCAGCAGCGTAACTGTCATGTTCATGAGGGTCTAAGAAAAATGGCTTGGCACCAAGTAAATTAGCTATGTTTACTACTGTTTCGACAGATTGTTTAGATGCGGATTTTGACGGTATGATACAGTAGTCTATGCCATCAAATACCGTACTGTCGGCTTCTTCGATTGTTTGCATCCTCTTTTTGATTAGAGGATGGCCTCCAACGAAGTTTATTCCATCACGTAAGTGTTCAGTTGCCCAATTTATACTAGAGACTTTTGAGTTTCCAGTGTCTGTGACAACACATCCGTCTATTAAGATAGCGCCTAAGGCCTCCATCATTTCTTGAGTTTCACTTATTGGCGTGTCTAATATCACTAATTGAGATTTATTAGTAGCTGCTTTTAGATTGCCTTCCGCTTTATCTATGGCACCAACTTTCAATGCGTGTGATACGGATTCACGATTCCTAGACGTTCCAATTATATTTATATCGGAAAGGGTCTTTTTTTTGAGTGTTAACCCTATAGAAACTCCAATGGGCCCCATGCCAACTATGGTTATGTTTACCAATGTTATTCTCCTAAGATAATTGCATAATCTTATGTGATTTCGATCAAATTATGAATATAATTTAGCTAGAAGGTTTTGCAGTAAATGTTTGTTGGATTATGCAACAAAGAGTGTATACTTATGGGAAAATATTTCATACTGAAATCTAGTGACCAATTTTAGATTCACATATGAATAATGTTCAGGTTAAATAACATCTGAATGTGCGCCAGTTAGAGAACTGAAACAGCAATTCAGACTTAGCACGACAGCTATCCAAGAACTCCATTCAAATCTAGTATAGTTGTTAGTTGATTAATGACCGCCGCAGCCACCGCCGCCACAGCAACAGCCGCCGCAACCCCAGAAGACTAAAAAACATCAGCAAACGCAGAAAAAACATATACATCCTACGACAAAAAAAAAAAATAATACAACAACTAGAA
>CAZSCD010000143.1:0-2625 GCA_964605345.1 uncultured Dehalococcoidia bacterium | reverse complement strand
AAGCTTTATTTGCAATTTTATTTTCAAATTGGCACAAAATGAAATTCCCGGATGATGGCCATGGTTTTACGCCTGGCAAAGTTTCTAGTAGAGAAAACATACGTTGTCTTTCTTCTATAATTAGGCGAACGTTTTTTAGTAGAAATTCCGTATCTCCTAATGATGCCAATAATGCGGCTTCTGCCGCTATATTTACGTTATATGGTGATTTTATGTCAATAAGATGAGATACGATTTTCGGGCTCATTATTCCGTAACCTATACGCAGCCCAGCCAACCCAGCCCATTTACTTAGGGTTCTTAAAACCACAAGGTTTTCATGTATAGGTACAAGGTGTGCGACACTTTGGTTACAAAACTCATAGTAAGCCTCATCTATTACTACGATTAAGTCTGTTTCAAGTAGGGCTAGTACTTGAGGAATTGATATAGTGTTTCCGGTTGGGTTGTTCGGAGAACTCAAAAATATGAGTTTGGTTTCAGTGTTTATATATCTTTTGATCGTAGATACATCTATATCAAACAGGTCAGTTCGTTGGATCATACGAGTTTCTGCACCAGCCAAACGTGCGCAAAAACTGTACATAGCGAAAGTTGGTTCGCAGTCTAATATATTATCACCAGGTGTAATGAATAAGCGGAACAGAAGATCTATTAATTCATCGCTTCCAGCGCCTGCAATGATGTGTTTTGATTCAATCCCTGTATAATCCTGAAGAGCGTCTCGTATCTTTCGTTGTAGTGGATCTGGGTATACATGAGGAGTGATATTGTTGAGTGCATTTATAATTTTAGGAGAAGCTCCATAAGGATTTTCATTACCGTTTAGTTTGATTATTTTGTGTGTTGGTATTCCAGCTTTTCTTGCAAGTACATCTGGTGGATCCACTGGATCATATGACTGAATTTCAGAAAGGTGAGAGTTGATTAACTTTTCTATTTGATTTGCTTTCATGTGTTGAGTTTATATATTTACATTAGTTCAGTTAATATATCGGAAATGGAGTTTGTATCTTTGTGTCAATGAGGGTACCTACACGTCTTCAGGTAGTAATTCCTGTCTGATTTCTGCGGCTTCGGCATGACCTGTTAACCCTTCTTCTCTCGCAATTATAGAAGCAATTTTAGCTAAATTATTAGATGTAGCTTTGTCTAGTGCAGTTACCGGGCTTATTTTAACAAAAGAATGCACCCCTAACCCGGAGCTAAATCTTGCAGTGCCACCTGTAGGCATAACATGGCTTGGTCCTGCTACGTAGTCTCCAAGAACTTCATATGAAAATTCACCCACGAATATGGCACCTGCATTATGTATGTTTTCTACGTAATCCCAAGGATCCTTTATCATTAAACTTAGATGTTCTGGGGCGAATTCATTTGCCAATGCTATAGCATTATCAATATTTTCTGAGATTATGATGAATCCTTGATCCTCTATGGATTTAGAGGCTATGTTGCCTCTTTCTATTCTAGAAACACGAGTTTCAATTTCTTTAGCTACGGATTCAGCCAAGATTTTTGATGTAGTAATCAAAATAGGGATTGCGAGTACATCATGTTCAGCCTGGGCGATTAGATCAGCTGCACATAACGTGGGATTAGCTGTTTCATCTGCAATAACGACTGTCTCTGTAGGTCCATATATGCCATCTATACCAACTTCTCCAAACAGAAGTTTTTTTGCAATTGCTACAAATAAGTTGCCTGGCCCACATATCATATCTACTTTCGGGACTGTTTCAGTCCCGTATGTCATAGCTGCTATAGCTTGTGCGCCACCGATTTTAAATATTTTGTCTACTCCTGCTATATTGGCAGCTGCTAGGACGGTTGGATTTGGTAATTCTTCACCCTTAGATGGAGTGCATAGAATTATCTCCTTTACCCCGGCAACTCTAGCAGGAATGGCTGTCATAAGTACTGTCGATGGGTATGTTGCCGTACCTCCAGGTATATAAATGCCAATTCTATGTAATGGGTTAATGATTTGGCCATAGCCATGATTGAAATCCATCCAGTTACGCGTGATAGTTTCCTTGTGAAAGGCCTCAATGCGTTTGGCTGCTATGCTTAGTGCTTCTATGATGTTACTAGAGACTAATTGGATTGATTTCTCTATAGTTGGTGACGAGACTTCAATCTCCGTTAGATTAGTTCCATCTAGTTTTCTACAAAGTTCGCGCACTGCAATGTCACCAAATTCGTGCACTTGATTCAATATCAATTCCACAACTTGTGTTGGTGTTAAATCATCTCCAAAAAGTTCCTTTATTTTTTGACGAGTTTCTATGGTGGTCTTGTCAAAATTAAGGCCACGTCGATTTGAAAGGATTTCCTTGCTTGCTGAAGCATTAATAATAGTTATCATGGCAAGTAATGCCCTAGAACATTGGTTAGTTCTTCAACAGTTCGTTCTTTATATTTAGTTAAGAATGATGGTGGGATTAGTTTATGTAGTTGTTCCAAGCTTAGAGGCATGGATTCTAGAAACTCGTATGCGATAGGTATAGCTGGATGAGTTTGATCTCCTGATGCGATTCGATTTGCCATAAAGCGTAATCTGTCCCACGAAAATTGTTGTTGTAGAAATGATACCACCCAGTCGCGCCATTCGGTCAATGTTTC
>CAZSCD010000142.1:0-3375 GCA_964605345.1 uncultured Dehalococcoidia bacterium | reverse complement strand
CGCAAACGCAAATCCCGCTACTCAAAAAAGTTCAGAATCTGGAGGAATCCAATGGAAGTCATCTCGGCAGTGCCAAAGTAAGGATACAGAGGATTTCTGTTTCGGTTTATTGCATTCTTGTCCCCTTGGACCACCCAAGATCAAAAGGGATTTCTTATGTTGAAAAATGGATTCAGAATCTGTCAAAACAAATATTGACAAATTATATTGTTTAGTTCAGATTCAAGAATTGACTTAAACATTATAGAACTTTTAGCAAGGAGCCACCGAAATGGTTACAAAGATTGTTAGTGCTATAGCCCTCATTGGATTGTTTGTCAGTGCAGCTGGTCCAGGTCAGGCTGCCTATCCTGAAAAGCCGATCAAGTTCATCGTGCCTTATGGTCCTGGAGGGGCGAGTGATATCGTTTCCCGCCTTATGCAAAAAGCACTAGAGAAGGTGTTGCCGCAGCCGATAGTTGTGATCAACAAGCCGGGCGGTGGCGGTGCTCTAGGCGCACGCGAAGCTAAGGATGCTCCAGCCGACGGCTATACGGTGCTCAGCACGCATATCGCTCTGCACACCAATCCCCTTATGGGCAAGGCCGACTTCGATTACACGGCTTTTGAACCGGTTGCAGAGACTGGAACGATTGAACTGATCCTGACAGCGCCCCGAAATTCCCCTTTCAAGACGGTCAATGAAATGGTGAATGCAGCAAAAGCGAAGCCTAACACCATCACTCACGCCACCAATCTGACCTCCGTCCTACATCTGGCCGCTCTTCAAATGATGGACACTGTTGGCTTCGAGTTCCGCTTCGTCCAGGTTGGCGGGGGTGGCGCTAGAAAACCCCATATGGTCGGTGGACAATCAGACACCTCTTTTTTCAGTATCGGCGAGGTCAAGCAGGAGATCCAGACGGGTGATCTAAGGGTTCTTGCACTCATGTCACAAGAGAAGACAGACTTCCTTCCAGCCGCACCGACGGTCAAGGAAGCCGGGTGGAACTACCAGCCACTAGGAGTATCTTTCTGGTGGGTCGTGCCCAAGGGAACACCGGTAGACCGTGTGAGTGTGCTCGCCGATGCATTCGAGACGGCTATGAAGAATGCAGAAACCCAGAAAACTTTGGCTAGCCGAGCCTATAAGCCGACTTTTGTAAGGGGCGATACCTTGGTGAATAAGATCGCTGATGAGTACACTCGCATCAAAACCCTTGTAGAAAAATTTGGCATCCGCAAAAAGTAGAAAAAATATGGCTCGACGACGTCGATCAAGCTGGGCTGAGGCGTCTCTCGCTTTCGTCGTTTCGATATTTTCTGGAGAATGGCCTCAAGTAAATGTTTAAGGTCAATCCTGAAAGGACCGTCGCAAGCCTAGGCCTCGTCATTGGACTGTTGGTCCTAATCGGCTGGTTCGATATCTCACCCCCTTTATATGAACCATTGGGCGCTGGGGCTATCCCCTTGGGTGCTGGTGTGTTGTTACTGGTCACCTCTGTAGTGTTGATTGGTTCGAGCGTGTTACGACGCTACGTGGATCCTAGCCAAGGTGTCCAGGATCAAGACTTTCTGTTGGTCCCTGAGCCCCTCAAGGTCTTTGCAACCATTGGGGCCTTAGCCGTATACATTGTTTTGTTCAATTCGGACATCGGATTTCGTTGGGCGACGTTTTTGTTTATTCTTTCTGCTGGGTGGATTCTGGGTGTCCGCCGTCGGCGGGATGTGATCTTGCTGATAGCACTGGCTTCGATGACAGCCGTGGGGTGCCACTATTTGTTCACGCAGGTTTTCGTCGTCGATATCGCTTGAAGGCTTAAAGAGTGTTCGGAATGTCGAAGTGATTGAGATTTTTTTCTCTGCCTTCTCGCCCATACTAGCGTTCCAACCGTTATTCTTCATACTGGCTGGAGTAATACTCGGCATTGTGCTCGGGGCGACACCCGGTCTGACGGGCGCCATGGGCATTGCGCTGATGCTGCCTCTCACCTTTTACATGGACAGCAAGATGGCGCTTATCTTGCTGGTTTCCATTTATGTCGGGGCGATCAGCGGAGGATTGCTCCCAGCCACCTTGTTACGCATTCCCGGCACGCCCGCCTCCATCATGACCACCTACGATGGCTATCCAATGGCTAAAGGCGGAAGACCCGGAAGGGCGTTGGGTTTCGGGATCACGGCCTCATTCATTGGTGGTCTGATTTCGTGGCTATTCCTTGCTTTGCTGTCGCCGCCCTTAGCTCAGTTCGCGCTCCGTTTCGGACCATTCGAGTATTTCTCGATGACATTGATGGCATTCGTCCTAATCGCAGCTGTGACTGAGGGATCCATATTGCTGGGGCTCTTGTCAGCCTTCTTCGGCTTGGTTGCGGCTATGCCGGGACTTGACCCAGTGTCCGCTGAACTGCGCTTGAGTTTTGGGGTGATGCAAATGGCCGGAGGCTTCGAGACCCTGCCCGTTTTGATCGGATTGTTCGCAGTCAGCCAGATTCTACTTGACACCAAGGACATTGGATCTGTCACCGAGAAGGTTCTCTCGGGCTATCAGGGCATGTTCATGACCCTGGCGGAATGGCGGCAGCAGGCTTTCAACCTTATTCGTTCCTCAGTCATAGGAACATGGATCGGAGTTGTGCCAGGTATCGGCGCCAATGTTGGTTCCATCGTGGCCTATACTTTGACTAAAAGTTCTTCGAAGACACCTGAAAAGTTCGGCACAGGTTTTGAGGACGGAATTGTAGCTTCAGAAGCCGCCAACAATGCGACGGTTGCGGGGGCTCTCATCCCCCTAATTACAATGGGTATTCCTGGCAGTGTGGTGGATGCCATCCTGCTTGGAGCACTGGTCATTCACAATATTCAGCCCGGGCCGCTCTTGTTCCGTAACGAGCCAGATCTGGTATTTGGCATGATCTGGGCGGTACTAATTGCGAACGTTATGATGTTTGTGATTATGATGGCCGGCATTGGTTGGTTATCAAAGCTCGCCAACGTATCAAAATCTCTGCTAAACCCTGTTATCGTGGTTCTGTGCTGCATCGGCACCTATGCTGCGAACAACCGACATTCGGACCTTTGGGTCATGCTCACCTTCGGCATTATCGGCTATGTGCTGCAGCGCTGCAAAGTGCCTTTGGGTCCGTTTGTCATCGCTTATATCCTTGCCCCTTTGCTAGAGAAAAGTATTCGCTCCGGGCTGATGATGTCCGCTGGCAGTCTAGAGCCTCTTTTCACAAGGCCCATTTCAGCCGTATTTCTTGCAGTTTCCCTGGTTACACTGGCCTATGCCATTAATAGCGAACGCCGGACGCTCCACCGGCTACGCACGGTTTCGACTGACAAGGAGGCCCAAGATTGAGGTTCTGTATGTTATCGGATGGTAGTCAGTTCTTA
>CAZSCD010000141.1:0-3846 GCA_964605345.1 uncultured Dehalococcoidia bacterium | reverse complement strand
CGAAATCGTGAAACCATGAACCCTCATGCCTTGTTTCACAGAGATTAAAATCATCTGGTCTAGCTTACACCAAAAAATTCGATATGCCAAGTTCGGAAGGTGCGCTAGCTTCACTAAGGGTGAAGTCTGATGCTAGGTCCTTAGTCAACTTTATCCTAATTTGGTCGTTATCAAGTTGTCCCACTGCCCATGGGAATCCATTTACACCGCACTCCTTATCAAAATCGAGTAGGACATCCCCGGAAACGATTCCCTCCTTCAGATTTATTAAGCCATGTCCCTCTGACCTCAAACGCGTAGGAGTGGGTACCGCAGTGGGCTCTGGAGTGGGTACCGCAGTAGGTTCTGGAGCAGGTACTTCAGTAGGTTCTGGAGCAGGTACTTCAGTAGGTGGTACCTGAGTTGGAGCGGAAGGGACCGGAGTAGAGGACGGTATGGGCAACGGGGTCTGAGTAGATGGGTTTGTTGGTTCTGGCTTCGGAGGTTCTTTTGTAGGCGAAGACTCTACTTCCGCCTTAGCCACTATTTTAGCTTCAGATGTCGGAGTATCAGCAATCTGACTTCCACCGCCACAAGCTGACATCAGCAATATAATTGCTGATGTCAGAAGGAATGATATTGTGTGTTTCAAATTAATCTCCATACCTCTTTAATTGTATCTAAACCCCCATCCATTCATTGAGGGGCAGTAGAAACAAGATTCCAGTCAAATGACTAGGAAATGGTGGGCTCGGCAGGGTTCGAACCTACGACCAATCGGTTATGAGCCGACCGCTCTACCACTGAGCTACGAGCCCAACGTCACAGTATAAATCTAAGCGTAGACAAAGGAAATGTGCCTGTCAAGTTTATAAATATATAACACGAATTAGTTTATTCTGTTTACGGCTATTTCCTATAGTTTATGACAGTTACATTTATAAGGGAAGTTTATTTTAAATCCAATACTAGTTTAGCTGCGTCTATTACTCTCTTAGCATTGGGAATGTATGCTTGTTCAAGGTTAGGATTGTATGGTACAGGTGTGTGAGGTGCAGTGACTCGTTTAATTGGAGCGTCCAGGTAATCTATAGCTTCATCAGCTACTGTTGCTGCAATGTCTGTTGCTACGCTACATCGAGGATTATCTTCATCAACAATGACCAGGTGTTCAGTTTTACGTACTGATTCCAGTATGTGGTCATAATCCAATGGAGATACGCTAAGAACATCTATTACTTCTGCTTCTATTCCGTCTTTAGCTAAGATATCAGCAGCTTCAGTACAGACCCAGGTCATGGCTGATATTCCAACTAATGTTATGTCTTTGCCCTTACGTACAGTTCTAGCTTTACCTATGGGGTAAGTATAAAGTTCTTCAGGAACGTGACATTTTTTTCTGTATAGACTTTTATGATCCATGAATATTACGGGGTCATTATCTCTAATTGCGGATATAAGTAGTCCTTTAGCAGTGTAGGCATCAGAAGGTAAGACTACTTTGAGCCCCGGAATGTGAACTAGGATAGAATATAAGCTTTCTGAATGTTGAGCAGCTGCTCTAGATCCAGCTCCTACACGGGTCATCAGGGTTAGAGGAACATTGACTTGGCCTCCATACATGTATTTCATTTTGGCAGCGTTGTTAAGGATTTGATCCATACAAACACCTATGAAATCACAGTACATTAATTCAGCTATAGGTCTTAGACCAGAACTAGCTGCACCTATTGCTGCACCTATAAAGCCTCCTTCAGATAATGGCGTATCTCGTACACGTCCTGGCCCAAACTTCTGAATTAACCCGCGTGTAGTTCTATATGCTCCACCCCAGGCGTCTATAATTCCAAGATGAGCTCGTCCTGCTCCTCCTGCCATTTCTTCGCCCATAAGTATTATATTTGTGTCTCGTTCCATCGCTTTTTGAAGTGCTGCATTGACTGCATCGCGGTATTCTATTGCTCTTTCGGTAGTTTCTGTAGTCATTTTGTTCCTCGAATTTAAATTAAAACGGCATGAAGGTACCGCGTTTCAGTTCCTTTTCAGGGTATTCTTCATAAACGTCAGTGTATAGTTCCATTAATTCTGGTTCAGGTGATGATTCGGCATATTGAACTGATTCTTCTATGAGTTGAAGTACTTTCTGGTCGATAGAGTCTAATTCCTCTTGTGTTAGCAATTCATCTCTTATTACTTTATCTTGAAATTGCTTTAGTGGATCGCGTTCTTTCCAAGATATTTCTTCTTCTTCTGTACGGTAGCTGCGTGGATTATCCATGCCAGAATGGCCATAGTATCGATAGGTTTTGCATTCTAATAATGTTGGGCCATCGCCAGATCTGGCCCTATTTACAGCGATGCCCGCAGCTTCGTAAACTTCAAATACATTCATGCCGTCTACCACAGTGCCGGGAAAACCATATCCTGCGGCTCTATCCGCTATGTCAGCGATGGGTACTGCATATTCTACTGGAGTAGATTCAGCATACATATTATTTTCACACACAAATATAACAGGTAATTTCCATACTGCTGCGAGGTTCATAGACTCGTGGACAATTCCCTGATTGGCGCCACCATCTCCAAAAAAGGCGATAGCGACTCTATCTGTATTTTGTTGTTGAGCAGTAATTGCAGCCCCCACCGCGAGAGGCACACTGGCTCCTACTATACCGTTCGTTCCCAACATGCCTTTACTCATATCAGCGATATGCATAGATCCGCCCTTACCTTTATTGTTACCTGTAGATTTACCAAATAGTTCAGCCATCATAGGTTTTACGTCTACACCCTTTGCTATGCAATGGCCGTGTCCTCTATGGGTACTGGCTAGATAGTCGTCAGGACGCAGATGTGCGCATATCCCAGTAGGTACGGCTTCTTGTCCAACTGATCGATGGATTGCTGCAGTCAGTGCTTTCGAACTAACTTCGTGGAAACCACGCATCTCAAACCCCCTGATAGTGACCATTGTGTCGTATATCCAAAGAAGCTTGTCTCGTTGTATTTCCATATTAATTTGGTGCCTCCCTAATTTAGTTCAGTCGAGGTTTTTGTTACCCTGAAGAGTCGATGTCTAACGTCAAAATCTAACTCCACTTGGCATGGTACCCACCATGGGATGTACCTGTCAATTCTATATTTGGTATCATCTATATTGATATCACAATGTATAGGTTTTATGCATTGCATGAAACGTGCTACCTTACATATTCATGTGTTCGCGATAACCATTATCAATATAGATCAGGAGAAGGTATGGCTGTCTCAAATAAAATACTACAATTTATGGAGGAAGGTTCCTGGATACGGAAAATGTTTGAAGAAGGTGCTGTTCTGAAAGAGAAATATGGAGAAGAAAATGTATTCGATCTTTCATTAGGCAATCCAGTTGTTGAACCTCCACAGGAATTTTTCGAAGAATTGAGGTTCTTAGCGAATGCCTCAACTATTGGGACTCATAGGTATATGCCCAATGCAGGATACGTGGATACCCGTGAATCTGTTGCAAAGAAATTGCGGATTGAAACTGAATTAGAATTTACATCCGATAATATACTGATGACTTGTGGTGCTGGAGGCGCATTAAATGTAGTTATGAAGGCTTTACTAAATCCTGGAGATGAAGTAGTTATATTTGCTCCATATTTTGTTGAATACCGTTTTTATGCTGATAATCATGGAGGATCTTGTAAGATAGTCTCTCATGACAAAACCTTTTATCCAGATATGAGAGAATTGAGATCTAATATAGGTCCAAAAACAAAGATTGTTCTTATAAATTCACCTAACAATCCCACTGGTGTAGTCTATAGCGAGGATGTTATAGCTCAAATATCCCAAGTTATTCGTGATAAAGAAGAAGAA
>CAZSCD010000140.1:0-25329 GCA_964605345.1 uncultured Dehalococcoidia bacterium | reverse complement strand
GTGCACAGGAATTCGAATAGTCCTTGCTTGATCGGCAATAGCTCGAGTAATTGCTTGTCTAATCCACCAAGTAGCATAAGTGCTAAATTTGTATCCTTTACGATAATCAAATTTTTCAACAGCACGTATCAAGCCTATGTTACCTTCTTGAATCAAATCTAACAAAGACATACCTCTACCAATATATTTCTTTGCCACACTAACAACTAAACGTAAATTCGCCTCAACCAAATGTCTTTGTGCATTTACCCCTTTGTCTTTTATTTTCCTTATGTGATTCTGGAAAACCAGTTCATATGATTCTACATTTTTAATTATATCTGGCGTCTCCAAAATATTTTGCAATTGAATAACAGTCGTTTCTTTATCTATAATTTCAAAAACTTCCTCAGGTATCAATCGACTATGAAGTGATACACTTTGAATATCTTTCTTAATATCTTCTGGTTCTTTATTGTGGACATCAGCCACAAAATTTATAAACTCTTCTCCCAAGTTTCCATCAAGAAGTTTTCTTAACTTAGCATCATACATCAAATCGAAGAGAGTTCCTGAAGGTTCAACACCTAAATATTTATACAAACTACTCATAAGTGAATCGGCAGTATTTAACTGGTAAATAATCTTGGAAATGAGATAACTGGAACGAGTTGGGATGGCATAATCTGCGTCTAATCCTAATTCCAGTTCTTCAATATATTTAGATTCTTCCAAAGATCGAGCTAGTTTCCTCTCTTCAGCAGCTTTTAACAAACCTACTCTACCAATTTCTCGTAGATACATTCTGACTGGATCATCATTAATCTCTATAGGCCCAATTTCCTGTTCCCAGTTATTATTGTGATCAGATTTATTGTTTTCGCTTTCATTTTCAGTATCTTCTGAATCTTCAGATTGATCTTCTGTTGAATTTAAATCCTGATCTTGTTCTTTTTTAGATCTAAACAAGTTTTCATTTCCATCGGAATTTCCAATCAACTCGCGTAAAATATTATTCGTATCTTCTTCGTTATTCATATCTCTACTCATAATCTTTGTCCTGTCGATAAATTAATCTATATCGCTAGATAATTTTCTACGAAAATAGGTCCTTAAGCCTAGAATTCAAGTTCGAAACTGAATCTTCAACTGTTTTAGATGGCGGTGTTCCAAAGTCCTCAGAAACCAATAGTCCTTCTTGAAGTTCTTTTAAATGACGTCTTTCTAATCTCTTGAAACATTGATCCAACGCGATTTCTGCTGTACGTATACCTGAAGCTACCATATCCTTTTCCATGATAAAAGCCATATGGTTCACTAAAGGGTCTTCAAGTTTCTCTTGTAACTCTTCCATTGTAGGACAGTTCATCCAATGCGTAAATATCTCTCTGTTTTCAATTCTGTGAAAATATTGTGGGTCTAATCCTGCAGCACGTTCCTTGAGGTTAGGCGTCTTGAGTAAAAGAGCTAAAGTATAGTCTTCTAACGAATCTTCAGGCTTATCCACTAGGGTTGAAAGAGTAACCTCCATTGCCTTGCTGGATTTATATGGCCTTCGAGTTCTGGTATATCCACTCGGTTTAGGCCGACCTATACTGGATTTAATTGCATTTTCACTCACTGATAATTTATTCGCCAGTTTTCTAATATATGGCTCTTGTTCAACAAAATTAGCTGAACTAATCAATGGTGCAAAAAACTCGACGGCTTGTCCTTTTCCTTTAGTGGTATTTAAATCGAATTTTGAATCCAAAATTGATATGAAAAAATCTCTATACGGCAAAGCATCTTCTGTTATCAATTGTTTCCACTTATCAGAATCTTCTCTAATTAACCGATCCGGATCACATCCTGACGGTAAGGCAGCAATCCTAAGGACTTGAGATTTCTTCTGGTACAAAGATCCAAGTCCACTACGAGTCTCTCTAGCCAATTCACGATCGAAAACACCCCACGACGCATCCAAGCTACGCAATGTAGCTTCTTGACCAGCAACATCTGGATCCAAAGCTAATACAAAATTTGAAGTCAAAGATTCCAATGTTGATACTTGTTGTTTAGTGAGTGCAGTTCCCATAGATGCCACCACATTTCTATAACCATACTGATGAGCGGTTAAAACATCCATATACCCTTCAACAACAATTCCACTATTCTGAGTTTTAATGAACTCAGAAGCCATATGAAAAGCATACAAATTACTTCTTTTATCGAAAACTAGAGTGCCGGCGGTATTAATATATTTCGGTAATGTGTCATCCAAAACACGAGCGCCAAAACCTATAACATTCGTTTGACGATCACAAATAGGAAACATTACTCGTTCTCTGAAAAAATCTCGCGTGGTACCGTCTTCATTTCGTCTAAGCAGTCCTGCTTGAATGGCCTGTTCATCTGTAAATCCCATCTTATTAAGTTGGGATTTTAGATCACTCCAACCTCTTGAACTAAACCCAAGTTGGAATTTATCTATGGTTTCTTTATTTATCCCACGATCATTTAGATATCTAATCGCGTGTTTACCGTCAGAAGACATAAGAACGTCTTGGTAAAACTGAACTGCAATTTTATTTATATTGTGTATATCCCGATAACTATCCGAATCCCCTGTACGTGAAAGAGCAACACCCGTTCTCTGAGCCAAATTTCTTAGAACTGTTCCAAAATCCAAACCTTCAATCCGCATAACAAACGAAAATACGTCTCCACCAGTCGCACATGCACCAAAACATCTCCAATTCTGCCTGTCTAAATTTACTATGAAGGATGGAGTCTTTTCTGTATGAAATGGACATATAGCTTTTAGATACTGTCCAGACTTTTTAAGTTCAACATAGCCAGAGACTATATCAGCTATATCCAATCTCGACTTTATATCATCTACGACACTCATTTGAATATTTGTTTACCTCAAATAAACCCATGATTTTTTATTAACATGAATTCTTGCATTTAGCCGATTTCACTTACTATTCAAATCTTTCCTATATGCGTATCTAGTAATTTTGGTTAATGGCCTACGTATACTTTTCATATGCCATGACATATGATCTATATCGGATCTAATATCAACCAATAAATCTCCCATAGCACTCCATTGACCGGACACTTTTAAAAGATTCTCTAATCGTCTATTTAATTCTTTCTGAGCATTCCACAAATCACTTAAATCTGTGCTGAGACGAGCTAAGTCATCGTCTAGTGAATCAGGCAAATCCATCTCCTTAAATTTTATTACGACAGCATGAGCCATGTGTGCTGTTTTTCTCGCATCACCTAAACTAGGAGCAAATTCGTCTTTTTCTTTGGAATGTTTACTACCTTTGTTGGCCAAATCAATCCTCACAAAAATCGCAATACTAAATCTAGATTTTATACAGTGAAACTAGCAAGATACACTAAATTTAATCCAAAACCTGATAATGAGTTATATAAGTTCTCCACACTTCTTCAATCATTTCTAATGCAGCTTGCTGTGAATTAATACTCATATTATTTATCTTTTGGAAGGTGCATTTCCACAGATGATCTACTTCTCGTTTCCAAGGTTCGTATTCCAAGCCATGAAAATCACGTTGCATGGCTTCTAAATGTTCTCTAATTAACTTGATCTGATTTTTAACATACCTGATTTTAATTCTATCATTTAGTCCAACATCAGGCATCAGATAAACCTTGAGGAGAAAATCCTGGTAATTCCAACTCGGATCCTTTCTGCTGTACGAAGTGCGTATTGATCAGTCATGCCAGATATGTAGTCTACCACATCTTGTTCCTTTGATTGATCTTTCAATGCATAACCAGACGGGATTTCACTAGGATTATCGTAATAGTATTCATAAAGAAGCTGCATAATGCGACGAGCCGTTTGTCCTTCCTTGCTCTTGTCTTCTGGGATATAAATATTTTGGAACATGAATTCTCTCAAAATGTTTACAACTTGACCCATCTCAGGACTCATCATAATACGAGGTTGGACTTCCTCATTCTTGTCTTCCAAGCCACTAACACTCCAAGAGCTCTTTACAATATCCATCACCATACTGTTTATACGTGATGAATGACCTCGCCCAAGATCTGAAACTTCTTCAGGCAAATCACTCTCTGTAAGCAATCCAGCTCTAAAAGCATCAGCCAAATCATGGTTAAGATAAGCAACAGCATCAGATATCCTGCACACCTGTCCTTCAAGGGTTAAATTATCAGGTACTTCCTTACTTAAGAAATCCCCTCTAGGCTTCGAATGGGATACGATCCCATGACGTACTTCCCATGTCAAATTGAGACCTTTACCATCTTTCTCAAGACAATCAACGATTCTCAAACTTTGTTTACTATGCTTAAAACCATCAACATGTATTCTATTAAGTTCATCTTCTCCTATGTGTCCAAACGGAGGATGCCCCATGTCGTGACCCAATGCAATTGCTTCAGTCAAGTCTTCATTTAGGTTCAATGCCCTAGATATTGTACGTGCAACCTGAGACACTTCTAAAGTGTGAGCTAAACGTGTTGCGAAATGATCTCCAGTGGGAGCAATAAACACTTGTGTTTTATGCTTTATTCGCCGAAAAGCTTTACAGTGCAGAATACGATCTTTATCCCTCTGAAACTCTGTTCGTATTGGAGAAGGATCTTCAAAAACCCTACGACCCTTGCTTTGACTTGATCGCACAGCATACATAGAAAGTTCTTCCTCTCTATCCTCAAATCGATGTCTAATAAGTTTTTCAATCATAGCAATTCTGCAACCAATACAAGCTTTTTTCAAATGTTAACAACAAAACAACAAATCCATACATATGCATCAAGGTTTCTGGTAGGAATTGGGAAGCAATTGATTTCCCATAACACCGCAATAAATGCAAGTATACCATACATGAATTAACTCATAATCCAATTACTATTATAGAACTCTTTAGATGTTACAAAACCTCCCATGTAACTGCTCAAACGAAATCCTACAACCGTGTTAGTAAAGTACGTAACACCAAGCATATAAGTGTAGAAACTTAACTCCCTGTCACTGTTGTATTCATCATTACTTGACTGCATTGCTAAGTTACACAATAATAAATACGTTACATAGCCTTGTTCTATTATTTGGCTATTCAATTACAACAAATCTACATTACATCAAGGAGAATAAAGTGGCCGCAAAAGATATAGGTTTCGTTGGTTTAGGTATAATGGGAAAACCAATGGTACGAAATTTGATTAAAGCAGGATATTCTTTAACAGTTTATGACAACAAAGGCACAGCAATTGAGGAGATGGTCGCCCATGGTGCTAAGCCATCATCTTCAGCACAAGAGGTGGCAACCAAAACATCTGTAGTCATAACAATGGTGCCTGATTCTGCAGACTCAGAAGCGGCTATATTGGGCTCTCAGGGCGTATTGGAAGGAACACATTCAGGATCTGTTGTGATCGACATGAGTTCTATAGCTCCGACTACATCTCAAAAGATAGCTGTTGCTTGTGAAACTAAAGAGGTAGAATTCCTAGATGCACCAGTGAGTGGAGGAGAACCAGGAGCCATAGATGGCACTCTATCGATCATGGTTGGAGGAAAAAAAGACGTCTTCGACAGGCATGTAGATCTACTTAGTGCTATGGGCAAAAGTATCGTATTATGTGGTGACTATGGGGCAGGCAACACAACCAAACTTGCCAATCAAATTATAGTAGCTGGAAATATTCAAGCAGTTTGCGAAGCATTAGTATTAGCTAAAAAAGCAGGCCTTGATCCTAATACAGTATTTGAAGCTATAAAAGGCGGACTCGCTGGAAGCAACATACTTAATGCCAAGGCGCCTATGATGATTAATGGAGATTTTAAGCCCGGATTTAGGGTAAAACTTCACCAAAAAGACCTGCAAAATGCATTGATAACAGGTAAAGAATTGGGAGTGCCACTTCCTGTAACCAGTCTAATTCAACAAATGTTTACATTCTTGATGACTAATGGCAAATCAGAATTGGATCATTCGTCACTTGTAACTTTCATTGAGAATTTATCCAACACTCAGGTAATGAGCAAATCATAACTCTGCGAACCATATCGATTGTTATGTGACTGTAGTAAGCTACATACATACAAAAAATACAAACACGAATCAGGTAATTTTTATTTATGGAAAAACGAGGACTAGGTAAAAATGGCCCTCAAATCTCGGTCTTATGTTTTGGTGGAGCTCCCATTGGAGGAGAAATTGGACCAGTCGGACGAACCAAAGCCATTCACACCGTCAAAACTGCCATTGACGTAGGTATTACCTCAATAGACACCGCAGAAAGCTACGGTGAAAGTGAAGATATAATCGGTAAAGCAATACGGGGATACGATCGAGAAAAACTATTCCTTGCGACAAAAGTGTCAACCGACTACTCTTCTAAGCACATTAATTTAGCGGTTGAAAACAGCCTGCGAGCATTAAATACAGACTACATAGATCTTTACCAACTCCATGAGCCTCTTGATTCATGGCCTATAGAACAAACTATCCACCAACTAGTTGAACTACAAAGCAAAGGTATTATCAAACACATTGGTGTAAGCAACTTTTCCAAAGACCAAACTATAGAAGCTGAAAAACATGGGCCAATTGTTAGCTCACAACCTATTTACAATATGCTTTTTAGAGATGCCGAAGACTTGTTGTTCCCACACTGCATGGAAAATGGAATTGGAGTGCTTGCTTACTCAGTTCTTGGACAAGGATTGCTTACTGGACGCTATAAACCTGGACATAAATTTGCATACGATGACAGCCGGTCTAAATTTGCTGCTTTCAGAGGTGCGAACTTTGAACATATATTCAAAGTCACTGAACAACTTAAACAGTGGGCATTAGAGCGTGGGTACGAGCTCCAACAATTAGCCATTGCTTGGGCTATTGCCAATCCGGCAGTCACAACATGTCTAGTAGGTGCTAAGACGCCAGAACAAGTATATAACAACATTCAATCTGTAAACTGGAAATTAACTAAAACAGATTTAGAAGAAATAGACGCAATCCAGAAAGGCCTACGTCTCCATGGCGACATGGTGAGCAGAATGACAAAAATTACAGACATTTAGAAGAATCCGCTAAGCTAATTCGAGATTAGTGCATCTACTTCAATTCTAAAAAGGTAAAGTAAAAAGTTTGAAAATTGGAATAGGTTTAGATCCAACACTGGGACTTTCTTTTGATGAACAAAAGATGTTGTCTCAAAGAGCAGTTCATTTAGGTTACTCAAGCATATGGACTCCAGAGGGCAGAGGACAAGATTCCTTTCAAATATGCGCGCTACGCTGGGCAGCAAGTTGTGCAATAAAACCTGAAGGCATAACAACCGGTATAGCTGTTTCGCCCGTAATGTATAGGACGCCTATAGCATTTGCTATGAGCGCTGGAACACTAAGCAAAATAACTAATGATAAATTCATCCTCGGCATAGGATCAGGTAATGCTCATTTCCAAAAAGAACGACACTCTCTAGGTATGCCAGATTTTTCGACTTTATCCATAATGCGTGATTACATAAGAAGCACACAAGCATTACTTCAAGGTGAATTAGTTAACTACGAGGGATCCGTAGTCAAGCTCAGAGGGATTAAATTAGACATCAAACCTCCACCCAAAACACCTATATACCTTGGTGCTCTCGGGCCAGAAATGTTACGACTCGCAGGTGAACTCGCCGATGGGGCAATTTTGAATTGGTGTACGCCTGAACAAATTACATGGAGTAAAAATTGTATTGCTGAAGGATCAAAACGGATAGACCGAACTGCAGATAGTATCCAGGTCGCACAATATATTAGAATATGTGTTGATGATGACATTGACGCAGCTCGTCAAGCCCTCGCATTAGCAGTATTGGGTTATGCCTTAGGGCCTCGTTCATCCAGCGGTCGAAAGCGTAAATTAGGATACAGAGCCCATTTCGAACGTATGGGCTTTAAAGATGTGTTAGAGGAATTAGATCAAATGCGTATACGAGGTGCTACACGCGAGGAAATGGCAGATAAATTACCAAGAAATCTCCTACTCAAAGTCGGATATTATGGTCCTCAAAAAGGGGCAGCCAAAGCGTTTAACAAGCTAGCTAAGGGACTGGATTTGGCAATCGTTAGAGTAGTCGCTACTACTCAATCAAACGTGAACTCCGTAGAAGCAACTATGGAGGCATGTGCGCCTTCATTACTCAAAGCAACAACCTAATCACAATCCAATTTCTAAGACGTCATGGATGCAAAATGACTTTTGTGTACCCTTCTTCACGGCGATCAAATTTACTATACGCATCGGGAGCTTCATCCAAAGATATTTCATGTGAAACAACAAACCCAGGATTTGCTCTACCAGCTATAATCATATCTCGCAGATAAGCATTATATCGTTTAACATTACACTGACCGGTACCCAAACGTAAGCCTTTCTCAAAGAGTTTCCCGAAATTAATTGTCAATGCACCGCGTTTAGCATTTTCATCCACTCCGCCTGGATCCGATGGAACATATAGGCCTGGAATCCCAAGGGCACCTGTTGGATTAACCGCATCAATAACTTGGTTAATCACAGCATTAGGCTCTTCGTCTTGTTCTCCTCCAGCAGCCGATGAACCTGCACTGGTAGCCTGATATCCCACAGCATCAATTCCTTTATCAACACCGTCACCATTACGTCGGTCTTTAATCTGCTGAACTGGATCTCCCACGTCGTAATTTATAGGTATAGCACCTATGGATTCAGCTTTGTCCAATCGTTCTTTAACATGATCAACAGAGTAAACTTCGGATGCACCTCTAAGTAAGCTACTATATGCTGCCATAAGTCCAACAGGACCTGCACCAAACACAACCACACTCTCACCCGGTTTTACACCAGCAAGTTCAGCTCCATGATATCCAGTAGGGAAAATATCTGCCAATAACGCGAAATTTGCTTCATTTTCATTTCCTTGAGGTAGAGGGAGACAATTAAAATCCGCAAAAGGAACCTGTAAATATTCGGATTGTCCACCTACCCATGGGCCCATTGCAACGTATCCATAAGCACCACCAGCAAATCCTGGATTGACAGTAACACAGAATCCTGTAAATCCATTGAGGCAATTCTTACAGAAGCCACAAGCAACATTGAATGGCATAACCACTCTATCTCCTACTTTTCTTTGCTTCACTGCTGATCCTACTTCCTCAATAATGCCCATATTCTCGTGCCCGAACACGATACCTGGCTTTGCAGCTGTTCGTCCTTCGTACATATGCAAATCTGATCCACAAATACACGAAGATGTTATCTTCACGATGGCATCATTGGGGTGTTGGATTTTTGGATCTGGTACGTTTTCTATCGCAACCTTAAATGGCTCTTTATAAACTACAGCTTTCATAATTGCATATCTCCCTTTGGTTTCTATAATCAACTCTCACCGAAACTAGTTATCTAACAAAACATACAACGTCAGGCAATAATTCTGATCACATGACGCAATACCGAAAACCACCTAATAAATGCAGTGGACAGCGCTCGTAGAGGTTAAACGCATTATATTAATGGGCACTCCTCATGTCAACTTAACTCACATTTATCAATTAACACTCAAATGAATATGAGCCAATCTGACTTTGGCATATCATTTGTTTCAAAGATATATTGTCATGAAAACTATATTCATGGAATTTTAGTATAACCTCAAGGCACTGCATGTCCCGCAAGTTCACCTGTACATTTTTCGTTATCTACAGCTACTTTACCATTAACTATCACAAACGGAATGCCCGTGGGGAACTGACATGGATCATCATACGTAGCATTGTCTATAACACGTTCACTGTCAAACACTACAATATCAGCATAATATCCTTTTGTAATACGTCCTCGTTTAGTCAAGCCAAATCGGCGTGCTGGTTTGTCAGTCATACGCTGAATCATTTGCTCGAGATTAATTACTCCATATTTTCGTCGTAAGCGACCTAGAAATCTTGGAAAGGCACCATAACAACGTGGATGTGGGAAATTACCAAGTGGAGTTATATCACTGCAAACCATGTAATCAGGCCGAGAAAGAAGTTCTAAAGAATCACGATCTATCTGATTCCATAATTTAACACTATAGGGAGGTACGCCTAGATGCCCTACTTTAAGATCTTCATCAAAAAGTAAGTGGCAAAGTGTTTCTCCCATTGTGCTTTTTCGTTGTATAGCTATATCAAACAAAGTCATACCTTCCAAGTGATTGTTCTTTGGTAAGTATGAAAAGGAAACTTCTTCTAATTTCAACGGTCCTGTATATTGGTTGTCCAAGTAATGACTTATCTTACGACTTTCATTTGGGTCACTGAGCCGTCTCATTATTTCATCAGGCCCACCATCATGCACGTAACTTGGCAAAAAGCTAATAGGAATCGAACTCCCCGTTGGATAAGGGTAAATGTCTAGAGTGCAATCAACTCCTTCAAGTTTGGCCCTGTCAATTGGTTCCATCAGTTTTTCAACTTGCCCTGCCGTCTCTACGTTAGTTCTAGTATGTGCAAGGTGTAACTTGACTCCAGATTTACGTGCTATTTCTAAAGCCTCTCCTATACCACCGCCACTGTGTGCTCTCTCCGTGTTCGCGCTCCGAATTTCAGCCATGTATATCGCCCCTAAATCACGAACAGATTTACAAAGCTTAATCACTTCTTGTGTATCACTCCATGGACCAGGGTAATATTTAGATCCAGTAGAAAATCCAACGGCCCCCTGTTCAATGCTTTCTCGTATAAGCTTTTCTGCCTTCTTTAAAGAATCACCCGTCAAAGGGATATCGCGGAAGCCAAGGGATTCAAGTCTAATCGTACCATTTGGCACCAAATACGCAGTGTTAACAGCTACTTTCTTGTGATAATGAGATTTGAAAGCAGCTACTGAACTCATATCTAAATCGTCAGGGGGGTCGCCAAGTATTCCACCCAACCATCTCCGATATATGTGGTAATGTTTGTTCGATAGCGGCGCGTACGACATGCCGTCTAAGCCCAGAAACTCCGTCGTTATACCCTGGCGCAGGCCACAAGCATGTTGAGGATCTATAAGCAAAGCCCCCTCTGAATGAGTATGAGTATCTATAAACCCCGGAGATATAATATTACCTGTCGCATCAATCACTCGACATGCATCTACAGAAGACAGGTCACCAATAGTTTCGATATATTCACCAATAATTCCAATATCGCTTTTGTATCCTTTTGAACCAGAACCATCAACAATGACGCCACCTTTGATCACAATATCAAACATCAACTTACTCCATGATGATTCACATGATTTGCACAACTATTGAAATCGTCTCGCTTAAATTAAAGACGTTTCTACTTACATGAACTACAACAATAACTGAAGCAACCGTGAGTGTAATTGGAACATTGATAACTGTCAAAGAATCACATATTGCAACAAAGAAGTAGTAAATGTATGCTAACAGTGGCATCAAACAAACTAGCTAAACCAACTCGAAAACCTATAACACAAACTTCAGGAAACTACATATGCGAACCCCCAAATATCAGTTCTTTTCCATAGATGAATACAAGCAACGCATGAATGACTTGCGTTCTAGAATGAATCAAAGAGGATTAGATGCTGTATTAATCAACACTCCTGAAAATCTATATTACTTAACTGGTTATCAGACACCAGGCTATTACTGGTATCAAGCACTTATAGTACCAATAGATCAAGACCCTGTATTCATAACACGCTCCTCAGAAAACACTAACGTAGAAGCATTAACCTGGGTAGAAAATAGTCGCCCATATGATGACAATGACGATTGGATTGCTAAAACTAAGGATATTTTAATTGATCTCAAATTAGACAAAAAGGTCGTTGGTTTTGAGTCTACATCTTGGTTTCTAACCAGTCGAGATTACATAAGCCTTAGTGAAAAGTTATCTGAGATGAAACTGGAGGATTGTTCTGGGATAGTCGAGCAAGGACGAATGATAAAATCAACTCAGGAAATTGAATATATCAGACATGCGGCACAAGCAGCAGGAGCTGGGATGAAGGCTGCAATCAACGCAACAGCAGTAGGTGTTACCGAAAATGAGATAGCTGCAGAAGCACATCGAGCTCAAATTCTTGCAGGAGGTGAATATACTGGTTTACCTATTTTCGTAGCTTCAGGAATACGCTCAGAAATGACCCATGCAACATGGTGTCGAAGACGCTTGGAAAATAACGAAACAATCGTCTTCGAAATCCCTGGTTGCATAAATAGATACCATGCAGCCATGTTCAGAGCTGTATACGTAGGTGATCCTCCTGAGTCAGGGATACTTGCAACAGAAGTTGGAATAGAAACATTACAAAAGGCTAAAGAATTTATTAAGCCTGGCGTAACCGCTGGGCAAGTTCACGAACTAATACAGAATAATTTGGTAGCACGATTAGGCGTCAAGAAAAACACGGGTAGAGTTGGATACTCAATTGGCATAGCATTTTCACCAGATTGGGGTGAAGGACAAATCATTAGTTTTTTCATGGGAGACCAGAGACCCTTACAAGCCGGAATGACGTTTCATCTTTTGCCAAGCACCAAGGTTCCTGGAATTGGAACTTTTACAACCAGTGACACAATCTTAGTAACGAAGAACGGATGCGAAACACTTACAGATGTAGATCGCAAACTTTATGTTAGATAGCATTTTAGATCAGATATTGAATTCCAGGAGCAGTAATAATGCCAGACAACAATCGCTTATTTAAACTTATCAAAGCAAAACACCTCGTAGACGGCACAAGGAAAAAGGAACTCGAATATGGAGCAATATTACTAGAAAACGATAAGATAACGGCGGTGGGCTCAGAAAAAGATGTGATTCCGCCAGAAGGTGCAATTGTCGAGGAATTTAACTATCCAGATAAAACTATTCTTCCAGGATTAATCGATTGCCACGTTCATTTAATTGGCATGGGGGACGGGCGAACGGGCGATGAATTAGCCACACTACCTGATGAAATATTAACTTTACAAGCAGCCCAAAACGCCCACACTCACCTGTTATCAGGCGTGACTACTGTTAGAGACTGTGGGGCAAAGAATCATACTACCTTCATGTTACGTAAGGCAGTGGAAATGGGTATTGCGACAACTCCTAGGCTAATACTTTCAGGACGTCCGTTATCTATAATAGGTGGACATCTAAGCTATTTTGGCATTGAGGCCACAGGAGAAGATGAATGCAGAGCCACAGTCCGTCAACTTGTAAAAGAAGGTGCGGATTTTATCAAGATAACCGCTACTGGTGGTAGCACTAAAACATCGTTTAAAATGAGACCATCTTTTACTGTATCCGAACTTAAAGCCATATGTGAAGAGGCACATAAATTTGGGATACACACTGCCGCTCACTGCGTGTCGACACAAGGCATGGTGAACGCAATAGATGCAGGGGTTGACACTATAATTCACGCTATGTTCAAAGAACCAGACGGTACTTTGAGATATCGCCCAGAAGTTGCTGAGAGAATAGCGAAGCAAAACATCTTTGTTAATCCAACACTTCATTCCATCGGCAAGGCTGATATTTTGAGATTGGAAGCAAAACTAGCATCTGATGGACTAACAGAAGAAGACGAAAATATATTGGATATTAGTCGTAGAGGACATGAATATGCCCTCGACTGTTTTGCCAAAATGAGAGAAATAGGAATCGAAATGGTGGCAGGGTCTGATGCGGCATGGGAAAGGGACAAAATGGGCATGTTTCAGTACGAAACCGATGCTTTTGTTTCTGGAGGCATGTCTGCTTCAGAAGCCATAATAGCTGCCACAAGTTCTTCTGCCAAATCATGCTGGATTGATGATATAACAGGAACTTTAGAGATAGGTAAACAGGGCGATTTATTGGTAGTAGACGGAAATCCATCAAAAGATATTAAAACCCTTTGGAATGTAGTCGACGTGTTCCAAAATGGCAATCGAGTAAGCCGCAATAGTTCAACACAAACATCTACTATTCGATCCACATGATAAATTCTTGACTTAGGCAACTTACGCAACATAAACTACTGTCTAGAATTTCCTTGATTCTTAAATAGTATTCAACTCATAATCTCAGGAAATAAAGGCTCCATAATGCGTATAGCACTCTTAGGAATTGGACATGAATCTAACACTTTTTCAAGTGTTCAAGCTAACTATGCACGATTTGAAAGTGGTGGTATTTTACGAGGAGAAGAAATCATCCAAAAACACCGCGATTCTTTGGATACCATTGCAGGATTTCTAGAAGCAGCCGAAATTTATAATGTTGACATGGTGCCGCTTTTGTACACCTGGGCGGAGCCTTTTGGAACTATAACTAAAGACGCCTTCGAACGCATCGTCGGAGAGATGCTGCAATTATTAAAGGATAATGGACCATGGGATGGTGTTTTATTAGCTCAACACGGAGCAGCAGTCTCAGACGAATTCTTAGACGCAGACGGTGAAGTTGCACAAAGAGTTAGAAAGTTAGTGGGGCCAACCATCCCTATTGGCATGGCATTGGACCTACATGCAAATCTATCCCAAAAGATGCTCGATAATTCAACTGCTATAGTGTTATATCGCACTAATCCACATCTGGATGCAAGGCCTCGAGCCGTAGAATGTGCGGAAATAATTATTAGGACCATAAAAGGGGAAGTTTCTCCAAAACAAGCTCTTGAAACTCCTCCTATGCTAATCAATATCATAAAGCAATTCACAGATGAAAATCCGATGCACGGTATCATAAGTAACATAACCACTGTAATGAACAGGCCACAAATACTGTCTGCAAGTATTGCTGCAGGATTTCCATATGCCGATGTTAAAGAAATGGGAATGGGATTTTTAGCGATCAGTGACGGTAATCAGGCGCTAGCAACCGATGCTGCAAAATGGCTCGCCAATCAAGCTTGGCAAATCAGACATCAATTTACTGGAGATATTCCATCTCCTCATGAAGCACTTAAAAGAGCTTTAGAATCATCAGAAGGCCCTGTTGTTCTTATGGATGTAGGCGACAATATTGGTGGAGGAAGTCCAGCGGACTCAACCGTGTTATTAGCTGAAGCTCAACGTCTTGGAGTTACGAGTTACCTACAAACTCTATTTGATCCACAAGCAGTAAATGCCTGTGTTGATGCGGGTGTAGGATCAAATATTACCCTGAAAGTTGGTGCTAAAACAGACACCATGCATGGTTCGCCAGTCACGGTAACTGGAAAAGTACGCCTAATATCTGAAGGCAAATTTGAAGACCCAAAACCCACTCATGCCGGTTGGAAATATTTCGATGGTGGTATTACAGTAGTATTAGAAACTACCGATGACCATACGCTGGTGTTAACCAGTCTACGAGTAGGTAATACTAGCATCGAGCAAATGTATTCTCTAGGAATACGGCCAGAAAACATGAAGGTGATCGCGCCAAAGGGAGTGATCTCACCACGTCCCGCCTATGAACCAATTGCGTCGGAGGTCATATTAGCCAACACTACCGGTGTAACGACTGCTGATCTTAATTTCTTTGAGTACAAACATAGACGCAGACCTTTATACCCGTTCGAACAAGAAGCCACTTATTCCTAGTCAAATAACACGATATATCCCGTTGACCTAACAACCAAACACATCCTATAATCCTCAAGGTGTATCGTGTATGTTAGGTAACCAATTAATTTTAACTGAAACCTTACTCCAAAAGTCTGATTTTCAATATGTAGACGCGCGAATTGGGTGTTTTTAGTTTCAGTAGTATTTTATGAGGAAATAAAAATGAGATTTGATAAAAGTCGAGAATTATTTGAGAGAGCAAAAAAATCTATTGCGGGTGGTGTCAACAGTGATGTGAGACTAAAGGAAACACCTAACCCATTATATATTGACCATGGCAAAGGATCACGCCTTTATGATGTAGACGGTAACGAATATATAGATCACGTTCTGGGACAAGGACCTCAAATTTTCGGACATTCACCTGATTTCCTACTAGATGCTGTATCTAGAAAAATGCACGATGGTCAAGTTTTTGCTGCCTCTCACGAATTGGAAATCAACATTTCTGAAACAATCCAAAAGCTTGTGCCATCAGCTGAACTGATTAGATATAGTAGTTCAGGAACTGAAGCAGTACAAGCAGCTTTGAGAATTGCACGATCATATACCAAAAAAACTAAGTATATTAAATTTGAAGGCCAATACCACGGGTGGGTAGATAGTGTTTTATACAGCAGTGACCCCGAACTCGAAGAGGCGGGAGCTTACGAATCGCCAAACTCGGTACCTGGATCAGATGGCATGGTGCCTAGCACTGCAAATGAAATTATAATTCTTCCCTGGAATAATATCGATGTGTTACGCGAAACAGTAAATCGTCTAAACAGCGAGATCGCAGCAATTATCACCGAACCAATTATGCACAATACGAATTGCATATATCCGAAACCAGGTTATCTTGAAGCAATGAGAGAACTTTGTAGCGATAATGAGATTGTCTTAATATTAGATGAAGTTGTGACTGGATTTCGTCTTGGACTAGGAGGCGCACAAGAACTTTTGGGCATAACTCCAGATTTGTCCACATTCGCAAAAGCTATGGCTGGTGGATTCCCCCTGTCAATGGTTGTTGGCAAAAGTGAAATCATGAATGTGATAGCAAATCGGAGTACCAATCACTCCGGCACCATGAACACCAACATAGTCTCAATGGCTGCCGCCGAAGCTTCCATAAATAAGTTGATGGAAAATGACGGTGCAGCTTACAAACATATACATTCCTTAGGGACAGCCCTTATGGAAGGGCTAAGAGATAGGGCCAAAAAACATGAAATCAACACGCTCATACAAGGTACAGGATATTCATTCTGTATGGCTTTTACAGACGTCCCTGAAATAGTTGATTTTCGCTCACACATGAAACACACGGATGCAGAAATGTACCAGAAATTCCGAGTTGGCATGCTTGAACGAGGAGTGCGTGTAACACCGCGTGGCATGTGGTATATATCGACAGCCCATACTGAACAGGATGTTGAAGCCGTCCTAAATGCTGCGGATGAAACTTTGTCGACTCTTTAAACGATATATCTAAACTGGGAGAAATTCCTGCCCAATGAATTACATTACAAACTAAACAAATTTGATAATCTCATTTCATTAAAGGAGACTCTGACATGTCAGATATTTGGGATCCATATAGAGGGGAAGCATTCGTACATCCAAGTTTAAGTGGCGGGCAAATAGATACTGATACTCTGCCAGACTTACCAAAGGAATTGCCATTCTCTAACGAAGAATACCAGAAAAGACTTCAACTTGTCCGGCAAGGAATGAAGGAACGCAACCTAGAAGTACTACTGGTACACTATCCTCCAAGTGTTTTCTACCTGTCAGGTCATCAAAGCATGGCAATGTATAGCTTTGAGTGTGTCATCCTGCCTCTTAATGATGATCCTACTTTGATCGTACATCCACCTGAAATAGGTGGAGCCTTATTGCACTCTTGGTTTCCACGCCTATTCGGCTACAATCCAAACAAAAGTCGCGAAAGGTTTCTAGCTGAATTACTGTCCGAGCAAGGACTAGATAAAACTCGCATTGGAGTCGAAATGCAAAATCTAGCTTTCTCTATCGAACGTTACAACGATCTTCGTATTGAGTTACCTAACGCAGACATCGTAGATGGATCAGGGATTATGGAGAACGTCAAAGCTTGTAAATCTCCAAAAGAGATTGAATATCTAAGAGAGGCTGCCAAGATGACCAACCTTGGCATGAAAGCAGCCTTAAAGACCGTTTCTGATGGCAAAATGGACAACGATGTTGCATCTGAGGCTTCCTTAGCTATGTTACAAGCTGGTAGTGAATACTTTTGCATTGGCCCTATCGTCACTAGTGGGCAACGTTCCGGAATTCTCCACTCGACACACAAACGAGTTCGTCTCAATAGAGGAGATGCCGTTCTTATAGAAATGGGCGGCTGCTACAATCGATATACGACTCCCCTTATGAGATCTGTGTCTATTGGTAAACCAAACTCAGAAGTAGAAAAATTGACTGACGCGTGTCTAACAGCAATCGACAATGTTCTATCCACTCTTCGCCCCGGAATAACTGCAGACGAGGTAGCACGAGCTGGATGGGAAGGCCTTTCCAAAGCTGGTCCAGAAGTCGTTTCCCATGGCAATTTTGGTTACGCTGTAGGAGCTGGGTTTCCACCGGCCTGGGCAGATAGTACAGGAATCATAGAACTTGGAGTACAAACTAAACTCAAACCAGGTATGGTATTTCACCACCCGGTAGCATTACGAAGCTTTGGTAAATTCTCCGTAGCTTTCAGTGAAACCTCTGTAATTACAGACGATGGCTGTGAAGTATTAACGGGTATTGATCGAGAGTTGTTTGTAAAATAAACGACTCTTTTCTTCAACCATATCAGCTTCGTTGCTTTACTCCAAATTATGTCTCGTACGACACTGTAATTGCCGTCCGCAATCCAGTTACCCGTACTTAACGCCTGACGAACATGACAACGAAATCTAGTATTAGGTGTTTCTGTCCAATTTGGTCCATGTCGGTATGCATCGAGTTCCACGTGTTGTATTTCAAGATGCATAGATATTTGTTGAGCTAATGTGGTTTTTCCTGAACCAGAAGTCTCAACTATTGCTATTCTTATGGTACTCGACATCTGACGTGCTCTCTTACACTTTTACGTCATCGCCTTTGTGGATTCACAAAATCAGGCAGATAGTTTTATCACCATATAGTCCAGCCACCATCTACCAATAAATCATGTCCTGTTATCCAATCTCCAGCACTCGAAGCCAGTAGAGCCGTAGCTCCTTTAAGGTCGTCAGCCACTCCGGTACGCCTTAATGCACTCTTTTGCCGGCATCTTTCTACAAATTCTGGATCAGCATCAGGAGGAGGAATTTGACCTGGACTTAAACAGTTGACTGTGATTCCATACTCACCCAGTTCCGCAGCCAGGGACTTAGTCATATTTATTACAGCCCCTTTAGATATCTGATATGGTGGACCAGAACGAAGATAATCAAGACCGTCATAGAATTTCTTGTCTATGGTCATTTTCGCATGGGCTGACCCAATATTTATTATCTTTCCAGATCCCTGTGGAATCATCACTCGTGCCGCTGCCTGAACACACATGTAAATACTCTTTACATTCATTTCCCAGGTTTGGGTGAACTCATCAATTGAGGCATCCGGTATGTACGTGCTCGTAACTGAACCTCCCGCGTTACATACCAGAATATCTAATCTACCATAAGATTTTGCCACTTGGTCTATCAAGGCATCAACACTTTTCTCATCAGTCACGTCACACCCCAACCCAACGCAATCAATCCCTTCTTTCTTCATTTCCTCGGCTACTTGTTCACACAACCACTGTCTTCTACTAGCGATCACTACAGTAGCTCCCAATTCTCCAAGTGCCGTCGCCATAGCTCTTCCCAACCAAAAACCTCCACCTGTGACGATAGCCACTTTACCCGTCAAATCAAAAAGTTTCAAAGTAGTCATTATGTTTACTCTGTGCCTCCATATATTCAATAAATCTAATTTTTTCTATGATCGGTACTCTAAAGACATACTCATGAAGTGTCAATGATCTTCAAATACATTTGATGTATTATAAATATAGAAATAGAGGAGGCGTGTATGCAAACCAACAACATTGAACACATAACAGTAATAGGGGCAGGGTTAATGGGTCATGGCATAGCATTAGAATTTGCCCTCTCAGGATACAGCGTTAACTTAACAGATATATCCCAAGAGAACCTAGACAACGCCATAAATACTATAAACACAACTCTAAAAAATCTTGTGAATATGGGGTTAGAATCCGATAAAACTGCTGAAGAGACGCCTAAACGAATAAACACTTTTATCGACCTTGAGAATTCAGTGTCAAATGCTGATTTCGTTATAGAAGCAGTAAATGAAAATCTGGGTCTGAAGAAAAGTATCTTTTCTCAGCTAGATAAATTTTGCCCGAATCACACGATCTTGGCTAGTAATTCATCATCTTTCATGCCTAGTCAAATAGCTCCTGACACAGAAAGAAATAGACTGACACTTGTGGCACATTACTTCAATCCTCCCTACCTATTACCTCTCGTTGAAATAGTTCGAGGCCCTTTCACATCTATAGAAACAATAGATACTGTATACAACCTATTTTTACACTTAGGGAAAAAACCCGTAGTCCTTCAAAAGGAAGCCCCTGGTTTTATCGCAAATCGCATTCAAGTTGCCATCCTGCGTGAAGCCATATCAATCGTGGAAAAGGGCATAGCTAGCCCACAAGATGTCGATGTCGCGGTGCGAAACAGCTTTGGTAGACGAGAAGCAATTGCAGGGCCATTTGAAGTGGCTGATGTTGGCGGATGGGATGTCGTTGTAGCTTCGATTTCAGAAATACTACCTGACATAGAATCTTCTGCTAACATGCCATCAATGGCACAAGATTTAGTTCAACAAGGTAACCTTGGAGTGAAGACTGGTAAGGGTATTTACGAATGGTCACCAGAATCATCACAAGTCTTCAGAGATAAAGTAGGACAAGCTCTTGTAACAATAGAGCGTCTGTCCTCATCCGAGTGAAAATAATTCCCTGTTATCACTGTTGGGTTTTGACGTTTCCCCCAATGTTAGATTGTTAGATCACCACCATTAATATCAAGTGATGCTCCGGTTATATAAGAAGCTTTGTCGGATGCCAGAAACGCCACTAACTGAGCTACTTCACCTGGATTTCCTAATCGTGAAACTGGGAATCCATTTGCATAGGCCTTGATTTTATCCAAACTGATAGTAGATCGCACCATTTCAGTATCTATAAGTCCTGGGCACACTGAATTTACAGTAATACCATAATTCGCCGATTCTTTGGCCAAATGCCTTGTGAAACCTAAGACTCCCGCCTTAGATGCAGTGTAATGAGCTCCACCGATTGTACTTGTACTTTTGCCTGCCGTCGATGAAAAATTGATGATACGACCCCAACCAGCTTTTTGCATTACGGAAAGTACTGCTCTGGAACACAAATATGTTCCTTTCAAATTAACTGATAAAACTGCGTCCCATTCTTCTTCATCCATATCTATTACCGGTGTGGGACGCACAATTCCTGCAGCATTAACCAGTATATTAATATCCTGATAGCGATTAAGCGCACTATCCACCATAGAATTTACTTCAGCAGACAACGAAATATCCGCTGTTACATCAAACGCTTGGCCTCCCCGTTGAATAATATCCTCAGCGGTTTGCTTCGCAAGACATCCGTCAAGATCATTAATCACCAAACTTGCACCAAGACCAGCAAGCTCCAATGCGACGGCCTTTCCCATTCCTTGTCCAGCGCCAGTCACTAAGGCCACTTTACCCATCATATCTTTTGAAACTGCCATCTCGTGTTCAATCTCCAATTCTAAAAATTCGTATGATCTAAATCAGACTTAAATAATTCCTAATTCTTTGCCTGCCGTCTCAAAAATGGAAAGTGCCAAATCCAAGTGATCCCTAGTATGTTCTGACATAATCTGTACTCTAATACGAGCCTCACCTTTAGGCACTACTGGGAAAGTAAAACCTACTACGAAAACACCTCGTTCGTTAACTGCACTGGCCATTTCCATAGTCTTAATCTCATCTCTCAACATAATCGGTACGATAGGATGCTTCCCAGAGATTGTTTCAAATCCTAGCTTTGATATCTCTTTCCTGAAGTATTCAGTGTTATCCCAAAGAGTCTCACGTAATTCAGGTTTCTGTTGAATCAAATCCAGGGCTTTTAGGGAACCAGCAACAATGAGTGGAGCCAACGTGTTAGAAAACAGATATGTCCTAGAGCGTTGTCTAAGGTAATCGATTATTTCCTTACGTCCTGTAGTAAATCCACCAGACGCACCTCCCAGAGCCTTGCCCATAGTACTAGTCAATAAATCAATACGGGACGCTACGCCAAATTCTTCTGGAGTTCCACGTCCATTTGCACCTACAAATCCAGTAGCATGAGAATCGTCCACCATCACCATCGCATCATAACGATCTGCTAAATCACATATCTCGTTAAGACGCGCCATATCTCCTTGCATACTAAAAACACCATCAGTGGTTATCAAACGAAATCTAGCAGATTGTACCTCAATTAATTTTTTCTCTAAGTCCTCCATGTCACTATGTTTATATACTTTGCGTTGAGCACGACATAAACGTATACCATCAATTATACTAGCATGATTAAGAGCGTCACTTATAACAGCATCTTCCGAGTTCAAGATGGTCTCAAACAACCCTGCGTTTGCATCAAAACAGGAAGTATATAGAATGGTTTCTTCAGTACTCAAGAATTCAGATATACGCCTCTCAAGAACACGATGAATATCCTGTGTTCCACAAATAAATCTAACGGAAGACATACCAAATCCATGATTTTGGACTCCATCAATCACGGCCTTTAAAACATCTGGATGATTGGCAAGTCCTAAATAGTTGTTGGAACACAAGTTCACCTGTGATCCTTTCAACGTAATGACCTCTGGTCCTTGAGGGCTGGTAATAATTTGTTCGCCTTTGTATAACCCGTTATCTTTAATTTCTCTCAGATCACGTTCCAATATGGATTTCATTTTTGAATATGTCACGTGGCGTTCATCCTGAAATTTCAAATTTGTTGTTTCAATAAAGTCGGACCGACGCGGATTAGATTACCTAATAAACCCGTATGTATTACCTTACTTGTTTACTATAGATTTAGACCTAACGGTTAATTCGGAAAGACGCTGTAAATTAGGTTTTGGTAAAGGACTGTTTAAAGGTTTAAACGTGTTCCGTGGTGTCAATTCCAACATGGGTTCTGACAGATCTTCAAGATAGAAACGTGATGATGGAAAGATGTCTCCAGGATATCTAAAATTCGAAAGTGTAGCAAGTTCTACACATATAGAACTTCCCAAGGCGCTCTCGAGCATACCACCAACCCAAACAGCAACACCGTGTTGTTCAGCCAAATCATGAATGGCTACAGCATTGGTTAATCCTCCAACACGTCCTGGTTTGATATTAATATATTTACACGCCTTTTCCTGAATCGCTTGTTCTGCGATTTTTACACCCACTATGGTCTCATCCAAACATATCGGGGTTTGGATTTGACGAGCCAATTTTGCATGATCTAATACGTCAAAATACTGTAAAGGTTGTTCGATAAAAGCTAAATTCATATCATCTATGGCTTTAAAAAAAGGAAGATCATCTAAAGTATAACCCGCGTTACAATCAATATGTAAAATTATGTTTGGGAATGCATTTCTTACAGCACGCAATACATCTAAATCCCATCCTTTAGAAATTTTTAGCTTAACACGCAAGGAATTTGACTCTACGGCATTCTGAATATTACCCAGAAGCATATCAATAGAATCTTGGATGCCAAAATCCGCACCTACTTCAACTTCGCGAGATTGACCTCCAAGTAGCCTGTGCAGAGGAATCTCAGTCATTGTGGAGTGCAAGGACCACCAACTCATTTCGATAGCCGCTTTGGCGAAATTATTACCTTTGAATATTTCAAGCCGTTGATTCAAATCATCCGCTGTATCGTAATCTAATCCCACAACATGCGGAGCAAAAAATTCTGTAATATTATAAAACGCCGAGGTGGCAGTTTCTGGCATATATAATGGGCCAAAACACAACGGAGAAGATTCTGCCCAAGATTCGTATTCTCCACTAGTAGCTTTGACAAATACCGAATGACAATTGGAGTCACTTCCATAGGCCGTACGCCAAGGATAAATCAGTGGCATGGCTACCTGGTACACATCGAATCTATCAATACGCATTGCGATCACATCTTTTTGTTTTGGCAGACAATATCACTACATATTATTCCTTACCACTAATTTGACAAGAACCACATAGCCCCAAAAGTTCCAACGAATGCGCACGAATCGATAATGAGTACTTTTTTTCAATTTTGCCAACTTCTTTTTCAAGAGCAGCTTCAAGCTTATTATCCAATTCGATATCAATAATACGGCCACAATTTTCACAAAAAATATGGTGGTGGTGGTCGCTATCAGATTTCTTTAATTCAACAACGAGAGTGTTTTCTGGCGTTGTGAATCCAACAATTAACCCACAAGTAGTCAAATCATTAACAACCCTGTAGACCGTAGATTGTGCTAATTCTCCGTTAGACAAATTAAGCAATTGTTCAATAGTAAGAGGCCTATCTTCTTTAATTATGAGACCAAGGACTATAAGTCTGGGGTTAGTTATTGATATTTGTTTTGAATAAAGTAGATTTTTGGATTGCCTTGCAAATGATGTCATAAACGAATTGTACTTGACAAAAGATGAAATTGTCATCCTCAACGGTACTAATAGGTGCAGTATTAGCATTTGAATTTGGGTCTCAAGTTGAACTACCATTGGGTTACGTCTATGGAGGAATAACAGGATTCTTCATATATATTGGTTTAAGTGATATTGTGCCTACCATCCATTCATCCACAAACAGGCGTTTTGGCTTACAAACAGCTTTTTAAATTTTTGGATTGATTTTCGGTATAGTAGTTGCAAGTTATGTCCATAAGTACATTGAAGTTGGGCACGAACATGACGAACACGACGAACATGACTGAATTTTGCATTAAACCAGTTAATTTTTGAACATGATGCCTTGAATAAGTTTTGGCCAAATTAATATAATTAGCTCGTACTAAGTCCGTTAATTAGTGCATGCTAATCTAAAATGACACAACACCAACAAATCTAACATTGGAGAAATACACACTATGTACTTATTCAGGCCAAAACTTCCAGATTCAATACGCCTATTAACTGACATGTTTAGACCAATATCTTGGGGGTCTATGCATCACAACATAGCTGTCAAATTGCTATCAATAACATCGTCAACCATATTTGTCATAGCGATTCTCGCTTGTAGTTCTACTAAGGAAGTGGTAGTTCAGGTTGATAAAATTGTTGAAGTACCTGTAGAGAAAATTGTAAAAGTAGAGGTAGATAAACAGGTGGTGGTAGAAAAAGAAGTTGTGAAAGTAGTTGAAGTGGAGAATGCAGTTACAAAACAAACAACTATACTTAGTGTTGTTGATGCCTTGGGCGAAACAATAACATTCGAGTCAATTCCTGAATACATCGCTACGATAAGCCCTACGGCCACCGAAATACTCTACGCCGCAGGCGGGTCAGCTATCCTTAGAGACAGTTCTTCAACCTTCCCAGTTGAGGTACAAGAATTACCAGACGTGGGCGGTGCTTATAATCCATCAATTG
>CAZSCD010000139.1:0-2830 GCA_964605345.1 uncultured Dehalococcoidia bacterium | reverse complement strand
AAGGATGTTCTCCTATAGTTGAAGCCTTTGAACAGAATGATACTCAGGTACGACCTATAAAGCCTGACACCATTGCCAAGTCTCTTGCAATAGGTAATCCAGCCTCTGGTGCATATTCCTTACAAACTCTATATGAAACTTCAGGTTCGGCTGTAGTATCTTTGGAAGAAAAAGTAGCACAAGGCATTAGTATGCTTGCTGAAACTGAAGGGATTTTTACTGAAACCGCTGGTGGAGTTGTGGTGTCTGGACTAAAGGAACTTGTCGATAGAGGGCTAATTAAATCGGAAGAGGTTACCGTAGCCTACATTACTGGAAATGGGTTGAAGACATTGGAAGTAGTTCAAGATTTAGCAAAACCGATAATTACAACTGCTGATTACAAGTCTGTTCAACAGGCCATGGGATTAACATAAAAAAAATAGTGATTCAGTATTCGAAAGGTGTTTGCAAATGAAAAAACGAGTTAAATTCACTTTCCCTGAAGGTTTAATAACTGAGCCGTTGATATATAATCTTGCGCAACGATTTAAAGTAACAACTGACCTCAGAAGAGCGGATATAAGAGATGACACGGGATGGGTAATTTTGGAAATTGAAGGTATAGAAAATGAAGTTGCCGGTTCTATCGACTGGGCCATAGAGAAAGGGGTTAGAGTTGATTCGGTCGATGGAGATGTGATTGAAGGGTAACCCCTGTAGCGTTTTAGATATGTAACACAAACCTCGGAGGTTTTTTCTATGAGTGTAACGGTGAGGATCCCAACTCCTTTGCGACGTGTGACTAATGGACAAGACAAGGTTTTGGTTGTTGGGTCCAATCTTAATAGTGTAATAAGTGCTTTAGAGGAACAGTTTCCTGGAATTAAAGAACGTCTTTGTAATGACCAAGGCGACTTACGAAACTTTGTCAATGTTTACATAAATGGCGAGGATGTGCGGTTTCTTGAAGGTTTAAAAAGTACCACTAAAGATGGAGACGAAGTAAGTATAGTACCTGCAGTAGCGGGTGGATAGTATTCACAATTGCTCAACAATCTAAGTTTCTGATGATTTTAGATTAGCTTTCATCTTTCTGTTTTGTGCTTCAATCCATTTTCGCTTTTGTTCTTTTTGAATTTCCTCTCGAGGAGGGGTGAAATTTTTTGAGAATTCAGTCCTGTAAGATTCAAATTCGCCTTTTTGGATGGCTTTTTGCATTTCCTCCATTAGTCGTATAATAAATCTCAGATTATGAATAGTAGCTAGTCTATAAGCTAGTAACTCTCGCGCCTTAAATAGATGATGTACGTAAGCAACAGAAAATGTTGTACATGTGTAGCAGTCACATTTTTCATCTATAGGAGCGTCTAAGTTTTTTAAAGAAGCGTTACCTATATTAATTCTACCTTCTCTTACGTAAAGGGCGCCATTTCTAGCAATCCTAGTTGGTAGAATACAGTCGAACATATCTATGCCCAAGGCGACGCATTCTACAAGATCTTCAGGAGATCCAACTCCCATTAAATACCTTGGTGAGTTAACCGGGAGTAATTGAGTGGTAAACTTCACGACCTTATATTTTTCCTCTTTGGATTCTCCCACACTCAAACCACCAATGGCGTAACCTGGAAATCCAAGAGAAGTTAGAAATGACGAAGATTGTTCTCTGAGATTTAAGTGTAAGCCTCCTTGGACAATGCCGAAAAGGGATTGATTTTTAGTAGAATGGATTTCATGGCATAGAGTTGCCCATTGATGTGTTTGATTCATGGCCTGACGGACTGAAGTTTCATTAGAATTTGCAGATGCACAAATATCTAATGGCATTATGATGTCTGCTCCTAAACGTTCTTGATACTGAACAGATGCTTCTGGGCCAAATTCGTGTACACTCCCATCTATATGAGATTTGAATACGATAGCATTTGGTTCAATTTTCCGCAGATGATTGAGGCTAAATCCCTGAAATCCTCCACTGTCTGTCAAAATTGGACCATTCCAGTTCATAAATGTGTGCAGTCCACCTAGTTTTTCTATTAACGTTACTCCTGGCCTGAGGTATAGATGATAGGCGTTTGATAATATTATTTCAGCTCCTAGTGATTTTAGATCTAGCGAGTCTAATGATTTTACAGATCCCTGAGTTGCTACTGGCATAAAGGCTGGTGTTCTCACGGCACCGTGTGTTGTGTGTAGAATTCCTGTACGGGCATTCCCATCGGTTGCCAGAAGTGTAAAAAGTGATTCGTAGGAAGATTTCATTATCAATTTTATGATGTGGAAATTGTCAAACGGTTCAGGGCGTCTCGAATCATTTGTTTAGGTACATTGTTTTTTATCACTGCATTACCTATACCGTTTAGTAACACCCACCTGATTGATTTTTCAGTCATTTTCTTGTCTACTAACATTGCTTCTTCTAGCATATCTATGTTGATGTTATTGTAGCTCGTAGGCAAGCCATATGATTTCAATAAAGAACATTGCCGTTCCACGTCTTTGCGAGATAAAAGATCCATGAATTCGCTAATGTATGCTGCACCCATCATGCCTATGCTAATTGCTTCACCATGAAGAAAATCCTTATATCCTGTAGTAGATTCAATTGCATGTCCGATGGTATGGCCGTAATTTAGGAGTACTCTAGTATTAAGTGTTTCTTTTTCGTCTTGGGAGACCACATCAGCTTTAATTTGTATGCTTTTTTTAATAACATCAGTGACTATATCTGGACTTAATGTACTTATTTCCTTTTGGTTATTTTCAAATGCATCCACAAGGCTTGCATTAAGAATTAATCCGTGTTTGATTGCTTCGGCCCAACCAGATATCAATTCACGTTTGGGGA
>CAZSCD010000138.1:0-3311 GCA_964605345.1 uncultured Dehalococcoidia bacterium | reverse complement strand
GAATATTATTAAACTCATTATCACATTCAATAGGTTTATCTCTATTTTTCCATATAACTGGTTTTCCGGTATTATCATAAGCCAAACCAATTGTACAACTTAATATCTGATTAAAATAAAAAATAAAAATTAATTTATATTTAAAATATTGCATTTAGCTTTAAGATAGATAAATAATTGAATTATTCAAAGTATTTGTATTCATAGCTCATTAATTTATATAAAAAAGCATGAATGGACTCCTTTTTCTTGTATGACGTTTTTAAAGATTTTTATCTTGCAAATAAAAATTTAAAAAAATCTTTTGTAAGAAATAGTAATATTTCTACCTGGTTCGGGCATAATTGATTTTAACTTTGATAAGTGATTATAAGATTCTTCATCTAAAATATTATTAAATTGAATTGTAATGTTTTGATTATTCTTACTATAACCTATTATAAAATCAACTAAAAAAGATGAAGGGGTAAAAGTTTCAAACTCACCAAGTCTATTTTGAGATTGTATTTTAGATAATCTCATCTTGTAGCTTATATTTTTTTGATCATATTCTAAATTTAATATTTGTTTATCTGGATTTATATATGAAAGTGGTATTTTATTTGTTAAATCATCTCCTCTTACTAGAGAAAAATTATAGATCATCTTAATTTTTTTATATTGATACCCTAAATTAAACTCTATACCTTTTATTAGAGATTTCACTCCTTTGGTTTGGTATTTATACAGCCATCCTCCAGAACCCACTCCATCTTCAATAAATCCTGCTTCAAGACACTCTTGAAGAGTTAATCCATCACATTCTCCAATTTTACTCATTTGGTAGTAATAAGGACTATAATTATAGAAAGTAGTGAATGAAATATCTAATGGATTTTCATTATAAGCAATCGAAGATTCAATCCCATAGATTTTTTCTAACTCAAGATTAGGTTCTCCAATTTCATAAGAATATGACCCAAGATGTGGCCCGTCTGAATATAATTCTTCTATTTTAGGAGCTTTCATTGTATTCATTATCCAAGTATTAAATTCAAACTTATTAATAAATTTTCTTAGACCTATTGAAGAAGAAAAATAATTAAAATTTCTATTTTTAATTTCTTCAATATCTAAACTTGAAATATTTTGAATAGAACTAGTATCTGGCTGAATGGACAAATAGCCAACTCTAAATGAACTTAACAAATCAAGATGATGAAATTCTTTTTCATGAAAACCATATAATGAAAAATCTAATTCTTCAGTATTGGGAGTGTAATATAATTCATCTGGCAAAAATTGATTATAACTAAATTCAGAACCCACAATTGAACTAAATGATTGAAATTCAATTTTAAAATTATGTGTATTTTTTGATAAAAAAACTTGAGCAGATGAAGAGTTATTTTCAAACTCTACATGTTGATAATCAATGAAATTATATTTAAAATCAAATTGATTGAAATTATAAAATGAAAAATCTTGATGATAATTAATTTGAAAAGTATTTTTAATAAGCTCTATATCAACACCATTTATATGTCCCTCTGAACTTGGTGGAATTCCATAATCCATATTAAAATTTTCAATAATAAAATTGATATAGCTATTTTTATTATATGTTGTAAACCCCATTTTATAATTAGATGTTTGAGAATATGTATTTTCTAATTCCATTGTTGGACTAGATTGATTTTTTGTATTGCTATTACTAAGCAATATATTAATCTGATTATTTTTTATTGGAATATATAAAACCATATTCCCATATAATCCCTTATTAAAAGATTGCCCCCCAATAAAAAACTTTTTATAAAATTTATCAGCTCTTAATTTTGGGTCTCCACTTACACTTGCATTTATGACTCCACCTATAGCATTTGAACCATACACTAATGATTTAGGACCTCTTATAATTTCAACTTCAGTTACCTCCGTCATATCTAAAGTTATAACATGATCAATTGACGACTGAGACAAATCCCCTGATTTATTACCATCTTTTGTAAGCAAAAAACGATCTCCAGAATATCCCCTAAGCACTGGCTTTGATGTTACAATCCCAAATGAATTTACTGCAATATTAGGTTGATTAGATAATGTGTTGGCTATATTACCAGAAAAATTATCATTTAGTTCTTGTTCAGTTAATAGAATGTCTGATATTTGATTTGATTTATTTGAATGTGAATGAATATGAGTAGATTCTAATTCTAAAGACTCATGCATTAAATAAATGTTATCTATATTAATCTTAGATTTTAATAAATTAATCTGCAGGGTCTCTTGCTTATATCCAATCATTTTTATATTTAAATCAATACTATTTGATACTTGACTATTTAAATATAATTCAAAATAACCTTCATTATTAGTCCTAGTTCCAATATCAGAATTTTCAATATAAATATTAACATTTTCTATTGGATTATCTGAGTCTAAATCTAAGACTGTACCAGATATGCTATATGCTTGAGATAATGAAAAACTCAAGCATATAGCACAAAATATTAAAAATTGAAATATTTTAATATTATTCAACAGTAAGAGGGATTGGAAGTGATGTGTAATCAGAATGCCCATCATGTATTAACTGGATTTGGAAAGATGTTGAATCTGCACTTACTCCTGTAATGATAACAGCCATTCCGTGCTCTTCGTGATCTTCATCATGATCATGCCCATCATCATCATCTTCCTCTTCTTCATGATCTTCAATCTCATTACCTTCACTATCTAAAAAATGAACAGAAAATTCAATTGTTTGATCTACACTTATTGAAAGTGATCCTTCTGTTTCTAGTTCTAATTGTCTATAAATATAGCTCTCTGATTCATCCATCTCAAGTTGAAACCCTCCAATATCAGCATGTTCATCAGAATGCTCATCATGATCTGAAGGATTTTCCGCTTCAATTAATGCGACACCATCAACATAATCAGATGGAAATAAAATAGAAAGTCCATCGGAAATTTGATCTCCATTATCTCCATCATCACATGATACAGCTATAAGACTAATAAATAAAAATAAAAATAATTTTTTTGTATTATTAAACATAAAATCTCCTTAAAAATAAATTAATAAGTAAACAGATAGATTTTAATCTATCTAAATAAAAAAATGATATTTTTTAGGAGATTGGTGGGGCTCTGGTATTGTATTTTTTATTGAATTTATTTTCAACGAAAATAAATTTTTGAAATACAATTTGATTATAAATATTATTTGAAAAATTTGATTCACAAAAATCTAAAATATAATTTTCACTATTCTTAATTACTTCACATTCTATACATTCTATTTTATCATGAAAATGACCGTGATC
>CAZSCD010000137.1:0-2908 GCA_964605345.1 uncultured Dehalococcoidia bacterium | reverse complement strand
TTTTTGTTTATAGACATTTAGGACTACTGGGGTGTACATTTATTCCGCTGGAAGATTCTTTATAGCTTATATAGTACCAGTAGTACCCACTGTTTTATAATATAAATTTGTTGGAGGTTTTAATATGAAGACATTATTTATCATTTTTTCGGTAGTTGTTTTTTCCACTATTATCTTAGCCCAACCCAGTTTTCCTAATACCCCTACCCAGACACCCATTGGCGGTCTGGGGCTATTGGCTGCAGCCGGCGGTGCCATGGCCATTAAGAAGTTCATGGATGGGAGAAAAAAATGAGACAAAAGTTTAAAAAAATTATCCCATTTATCGCTTTAGCTGTATTTTTTTCTTTATCGGAACTTAGAGCCCAAGAGCTTTCTACACTGGAGCATGATACGGGGCATGGAAAATATAACTCATTATGTCAGGTAGACTCGGATACATATGCTCTCGCATATACAGGAGGTGGTAATGATGGGTTTATCTCAACATTTACTGTTTCAGCCGATGGGACTTCCATTACAGAAGTTGCTTCACTGGAGCATGATACGGATAAAGGAAAAGATAACTCATTATGTCAGGTAGACTCGGATACATATGCTCTTGCGTATGCAAGTGGAGATGATGATGCTTTAATCACAACCTTTACCATTTCAGCTGATGGATCTACCATTACAGAAGTTGCTTCACTGGAACATGATACAGGTCGCCCTGATAATGGAATGGCTAACTCTCTCGTCCAAGTGGATTCAGATACTTACGCCCTTGCTTATTCAGGAGCTAATGATGATGGTTTTATCACAACCTTTACCATACCCGCGAATGGTTCTTCTATTACAGAAGTTCAAACACTGGAGCATGATACGTTTAATGGAAACGAGAACTCCTTAGTTCAGGTGGATGCGGACACGTATGCTCTTGCGTATGCAGGACGTCTAGGCGATGGTTTTATCAAGACCTTTACCATTTCAGCTGATGGATCTACCATTACAGAAGTTGCTTCACTGGAACATGATACCAACGTCGCAGATTATAACTCCTTGGTTCAGGTAGATTCTGATACGTATGCTCTAGCGTATAAAGGTCCTAATGATGATGGTTTTATCAAGACCTTTACCATCCCTTCAGATGGATCTTCCATAACACAAGTTGCTTCACTGGAGCATGATGTGGAACAAGGAAAACATAACTCATTATGTCAGGTAGACTCGGATACCTATGCTCTCGCGTATAGAGGAGATGGTAATGATGGTTATATTGCAACCTTTACCATTCCGACCGATGGTAGTTCCATAACAGAAGTTGCTTCATTTGAACATGATACGGACTTCGGAGAATATAACTCCTTGTTTAAGGTGGATTCAGACACGTATGCTCTCGCATTTGCTTCAGAAACGAGTAACAGTGATGGATATATAAAAACATTCACTATCCAATCGGATGGGTCGATGGGTTCAACAGCTATTTCCGGCAATGCGGGTTTCCGGATGCTGAGTAGTCCTTTGGCGGGTCAGGTCTACAGTGACCTGTTAGATGAACTTTGGACCCAGGGGATGACTGGGGCTGATGCAACCGACGGTACTGCCAATGTCTGGACCCTTAGCACAGCTGGAAGTCAGAGTTCCTCCAGTTGGACGGCCATGAGTGATATATCAGGCAGTGGTGCCAGTTTAACAGCCGGTCATGGTTTCCTGGTATATGTATATCCTGACACAGATTATGATGGGGATGATGATCTACCGGTAACCTTGAAAATATCAGGTTCCTATAATAGTTCCAGTGCTACGTACGGCAGTGTTCCAGATGGCAATTTTGCTCTTGCTGGAAATCCTTATCCATTTTCGATTGATTGGGACAATGTCAGTAAAACGAATGTAACTACTGTATATGTTTGGGATGATGCCGGCAGTGCCTATAAATCCTGGAATGGTAGTTCAGGTAGTTTAACGAATGGGTTAATCGCTCCACTTCAGGGGTTTTTGTTTGAAGCAAATGGTGGTACCGGATCTATTACGATGGAAGCTGAAGACAAGTCCACGTCTGCAGGAACTTTTTACAGAACAATGCAAAACAATACGGGCAGTGTGGGCTTTAATATTGCAACCGCTGATTACACCGATCAGACTTTCATATCCTTTATGAACAACGGTGAAGCAGGTATCGATGTGGCTGATGCGAATAAACTACTTCCTTTATCTCCCAGTAGCCGTGTAGTAGGCCTTTCCTATGTAGAAGGGAAAAGTTTAGATATTAATAACCTGCCCTATGAATCTGATAATGCCATCAGTTTTCCCCTGGATGTCATGTATCTTACCGTTAATGATAATAGTGATTTTGTTACCCAGGAAGAAACAGCGACCATGACCTGGGATCTCAATGAACTCCCGGCCCATATATCTATGACACTAACGGATAATACAACGAATAGTACAATTGATTTAACCCAGCAAAGTGAATTAACCTTTACAACAGCAGCGAAGGGAAGCTTTTTATCATCTGGAACCGAAGCAATACCTGTTTATCCAGAATTGGGGAACAGTTACTTTACGGTAACTATTTCCTATAGTGAAATGGATACAGATAATGAAGAGGGTATAATGCCCATCCAGTATGCTTTACACCAGAATTATCCCAATCCCTTCAATCCAATCACAACACTGCGTTACGAACTACCAGAAAACGGCCTGGTGAATATTACCATATATGATATGCTGGGTAGGAAAGTAAAGACCTTAGTAAACCAAACACAAGACGCTGGTTATAGGTCAGTAGTATGGGATGCTACTAATGACAATGGTAAACCCGTGAGTGCTGGAATCTACCTATATCAGATACAAGCTGATGTGTATATGCAGGCTAAGAAGATGGTGCTGTTGAAGTAAACTAAACTTTTTTTAATAGCTTTTCGTC
>CAZSCD010000136.1:0-7401 GCA_964605345.1 uncultured Dehalococcoidia bacterium | reverse complement strand
TCATCCGGAATTCCCCATATCAAGCTGCCTGGACCCAAACGCCTCACCATTCTCGACGAGATCCATGGTAGTAGTACTCACCAATGCCGTCAACATTGAGCCCATGCTATAATGAACCGTCTTAGAATGAGTTCTATGACAAATACAAACAACCGAGGTGCGAAAGTATGAATACTCGTATGCTTAACTCACTAATGCTTACGGTTTGTCCCGTATTGATGGTTCTTACCTGGATGGTACTTGAACCACTCCTAATGGGAGACATTGAGTCAGGGCTAGAGGGTAGAGCGCAAGTTGCGGCTTACTTGGAGCTTAGTTCTGGAAAAGGAGCCCTTCCCTATCTAATAAATGTACCAGCGACCTTTTGCCTCGTGGCAACTATGTTGGGGATTGCGTTTTTGGGAAGGTCTTTACAAGGGAATGGTGCCGCTTTTGGAAGTTTGTCTGCTGCAATTTTCACAGTCCTCATAGCAATCCCGATTATTGGTATGGGATTGTCTATGTCGGCTATGGAGATGTTTGGTGACGGGGTTAATATAGAGACGGCGATAACAATGGACATGCTTGCTGAAGCTGTATTCTCAGGCATGCCAGTGTTCTGGGCTCTTGGGATTGCCCTTCTGGGATTAGGGCTAATAATCGAGAAAGGGTTTTTGCCTATCTGGATAGGTGGTCTTATGCTCGTATCTGGACTAGCCGGGATACCTGGGGTCTTGGCTCTCGGAGAAGCAGGATTCATTATTTGGATAATTACTCTTGTAGCAGCGATATCTTCTGGTGTGGTTTTGTTCATGAGAAGAGCACAGGAGAAACAAGCCTAGAATTCGTATCTAGAAAACAAATTTGGTGGAGCTGCGGGGACTCGAACCCCGTACCTCTTCAATGCCATTGAAGCGCTCTCCCGGATGAGCTACAGCCCCGTTTTAATACAATATATCTTTTACGTTGGCTCGAACCCACACCACATGACTTAACTCATTATTTCATTAGTCAATCAATAGGAGTCATCTAGATAAGGCTCATAACTGACAGCCATGTATTCTTATTCCCAAGTAAAAGTTGATCGGTCTTATTTACCAATATTTAGATAGTGTGGTTTCTTCCTTGGTCATTACTTCTACCAAAGCAGTCTGTCCATTTTGATTAGCCTTTATGGCTCTGTTTATCGCAGAGCCTAATTCATCCGGCGAAGTAACTCGCTCAGAATGAGCTCCAAGTCCTTCTGCCACTTTCGTATAATTTCCAGACAACTTATTGCTCCCCCATTGATCCGACGAATATGGCATGTAGCCAGAATAACCTGTCATAACACCATTATTAAGAACAACAGTAAGAATTGGAATCTCCGCTCTCGCAGCTGTTTCTATGTCCATAGCAGCCATACCAAAAGCAGCATCTCCCATTACATTAATAACCTGTTTGTCTGGTGCAGCAAGCTTGGCTCCTATCGCCAAGCCAAGACCATATCCTAGCTGGGTTGATTTGCCCCAACCGATATAACTTCTAGGAGTTACAGCTTGCCAGAAAGGCAATAATTGTTCTCTCGGATATCCTGAATCATGCGTGATTATGGTATTAGCAACATCTACTGCTTTAGACAATTCGTTAAAAACACGGTAGGGACTAATAGGAACTTCATCTGAATTCAATCTAGGCCACCATTCACACATCCACGCACCTTTGATCTTATGAATCTCTTCTGCCACTCCTCCACTGTCACTTCTACCATCAGATCCTATCTGGCTTTTAACTTCTTCGATCAATTGTTTGAGCACTAACTTAGCATCACCCACAGCACCAAAACTGACCCCATAATCTTTGTTGAGATCTTCTGCACAGTTAGTCGACTGAGCCAGTGTGGCTCCCTTGGGCATAGGCGCACCAAATGTAGAAACAGTAAAGCTAGTTCCAATACCTAATATGAAATCAGTTTTTCTCAAAAAGTGATCTACCATCGATGTAGCCGAAATTGCCCCTGTACCCAACGATAATTTATGTGTCTCAGGAAATGCGCTCTTACCCGCCATTGTGGTCATAACTGGAATGTTGGTTAGTTCAGAAAATTCTACTAGCTCATCAGTAGCTTCGGCGTAAAGAATTCCCTGACCTGCATTTATCATTGGATTTGATGCTTTTAACAGCGCAGTTACAAGTTCTTTAACATCATCTGGGTTTGCGCTCGATAGAAGTGGCTTAACTGGTTCGTAATTTATCGATTCACCCGGGAACTCTTCAGATCCTATGTCTTCAGGAATTTCGAGAAGTACCGGCCCTGGCCGACCATGTTTCAACTGACTAAACGCCATTCTCATCATCTCAGGAATTCGACTGACAACGCTGACATGACCAACCCACTTGGTAACACCTGTATAGTTTCTATGGGCATCAAAATTTGGGTGAACTCCTACACGGTCTCGCGAATGCCCTCCCGGCAATAATAGAACAGGGACAGAATCTGCATACGCCTGTGCCACTCCAGCAAATGCATTTTCCGAGCCTGGTCCTTGTTGCATAGTGAAGACTCCAACGGTTTTACCATTTTTAATGCGGCTGAATCCATCAGCTATGTTCACACCCGCTCGTTCTTGACGACAAATAATTGGCCTTATACCTTCTCTAGATGACGCATCTATAAGAGTCTGTGCAGGAAAACAAGATATCCAATCAACCCCTTCAGCTTTCAGGATTTTCGCTATTACCGTATCTCCATTCATATCTTTTCTTCGCCTCCAGTAATTCTAATATTATAGTTAATGACAATCTCACAATATATCCATGATACACACAGCTGATTTTAGAGCATATCACAGATGAAACATTATAACTGCACACATCTTAAGGCGTGTACAAGCGACGGTCAAGAATGTTCCTAAATTAACAAACAAAACTATGGTGAAAATTCCTGACATGCACAATAGACATTCAATAGTAAGTTTCTATGCAGTAATATTATTTCCATAAATTAATTTCTTTATACGCTTAATAACATTGCCTATTCATAGATTATTTAGGTATACTCCAACACATGAATTATTAATTGAGAGGCCAATTATGCCACTTCAAGAACGATGGCTCCCACTCTTTCCTCTTAACTTGGTGCTTTTCCCAGACATGACTATCCCGCTTAACATATTTGAGGAACGGTATAAACTGATGATAAACAGTTGTCTGGAAAATGACTCCAAATTCGGTGTGGTCCTAATCAAAGCCGGCCAAGAAGTAGGAAGCCCAGCCATAACATATTCGACTGGTACTGTAGCTTATATTGACCAAACAAACCACATTGAACACGGTCAATTGTTGTTGTCTGTAATTGGAGAACAGCGCTTCCGCATAAAACATATAACTCAATATGAACCGTACACAGCAGGCCAAGTAGAAGTACTAACAGACGATGAAGAGAACCAGGACACATACAAAGATATAACAAAAGTCCAGCAAGCAATTACTCAACATCTAAGATTAATGCTGGGGTTAAGTGGAGGTTGGGTACGTGATGCAACAATTCCATCAGGTCAAGTAAATCTATCGTACTTTATTCCGAAGACATTACAAGGAGAGCTTCACGAAATGCAATCCTTGCTCGAAGAAGATTCATCATATAAAAGGCTAGACATGGGAATGGACTTGCTAGAACAATATGCAGAAAAATTAAAGAAACGTATGGATAAAGATTTGCTAAGCAACTATAGCATGCAATAACACATCATTCTCTGATTTGATTTGTTATTGCATTTGCTGTCAATTAAAATATTAGTGTAGATCTTATACAAATACCGTGTATTGATTTATCAAGCCAGAAAACCTTCTCTGTAAAAAACTTCCGCAAGCCTAGCAATACCTTCATTGATCTCATTAGGCGTATTGTAGCCAAAACACAATCTGGCACAATTCTTGCCATTGACGCCATGGGGATCAAAAAGAGGGCCCGGTAAATAGCTTACATCAGCTTTCAGTGCCTTCTCTTGAACTTCAACCAAATCAGTGCCTTCGGGCATCTCAAGCCATACAAACAATCCTCCACTCGGATTGGTCCACTTGGCTATCGTTCCAAGATTTTCTCCTAAAGCTGCCACCATAGCGTCACGCTTGATTCTAAGTAATTTATTTGCATTGATGATGTGGTTATCCAAGTGAGATATCGCATAATCATGTACGGCAAGGGAAGCAAATTGATTAACTCCACCACCGCTTTTAATAGACATAACTATGTCCAGCACCTCAGAAGGGGCCGTAAGATAACCAATTCTCATTCCAGGTGCTATGGTTTTAGAAAAAGAAGCGACATATATTACTCTGCCCGTTGAATCAAGTGCATGTAAAGATGTAATTGGATCCCCCTCGTATCTAACATCAACATAACAATCATCTTCCAATATAGGTACGTTATAACGTTGAGATATCTCTACAATAGCCTGTCTGCGACGCAAACTCATCTCCCAGCCTAATGGGTTCTGAAAAGTGGGTATAGTATATATAAACTTTGGAGTTTTACCTTGACCTAAGGACACCTTAATGGCCGCCTCTAAAGAATCTGGTATCATCCCCTCAGAATCACAAGGAACTCCACGGACATCCGCATGAAATCTCTTTAACGTAACCAAGGTGCCGATGTAGACAAATTCCTCTGTGAACACAACGTCACCTGGAGCAACCAGCGCTTCAGTAACCATGTGAATAGGTTGGCTAGATCCATCTGCCAATATGATATCGTCAGAGTTAACATGTATATCACGTTCTTTTGCTAGCTTGTGGGTTAGCCATTCACGAAGAGGTGGGTATCCTTGAGGGTGTGGATATATGGCTAAGCCTCGGCCATCTTCTAACAATGCTCTTTTTAAAGATGACGCTAAATCTTCTAGAGGCAAAAAGTCTGGATCTGGATAAGCAACACCAAAATCGTATTTGCCTCGTCGCACAGAAGTACGTTTCCGAATCGGAGGTGTTGGTTTTACAAATAAGTCTTCGTAGCTAAATGGCTCCACTACATTTCCTTAAAATATTCGTCTACACACATGCATATGTAGAAAAACATAAAATATCGTCATTGGGATTATATAAAACTCTAATTCTGATTCCAAATCCATACATCGTTACCTAAACTACTTTTATACGAAGGCGTTTGTTAACTCTTCCCTTGCTCTCATGACCCGTAACTATAATTCCCCCAACTTCCTTGGTATTTTCAACATGAGTACCTCCATCAGCCTGTAAATCTAAACCCACAATGTCTACTGTACGAACTTCCTGAATTGCTTCAGGAAGTAGATTGATCTTCGTGCGGATTAGATCAGGAATTTCTGACGCACTTTTTCTGGATATCATCTCGATGTTAATTGGACGTGCATTGCTAATTTCTTCGTTGACACGAGTCTCAATTTCTCTCGCAAAGTCACCAGACATTTGTTCAAGTTCAAAATCCATTCTGCCTAATAATGGCTTCATATCACATCCAGTAACTAGAGCTTCATAATCACGCCATACAACACCACACAGAATATGCAATGCGGTATGTGTTCGCATCAGTTTGTAGCGTCGATCCCAGTCTATTAAACCATGGACAACACTGTTAACCTCTGGGATTTCTCCTTCAATGTTATGAATAATCTTTCCATTTAACCTAGAAATACTCTTGATTTCATATTCGATGTCATTAAACCAAATCACTCCTGCATCGGGCGGCTGGCCTCCTCCACCTGGATAAAAAGCAGTTCGGTCAAGCACCACTCCTTTATCATTAATTTCGGTTATCTCAGCGTCAAATTCTTTAAGATAGCTATCAAAGTGGCACAGAATGTCAGTCATTATGAGTCTTCCTGCAAAGGTTATTTATGAATACTACAATCACTCACTTATTTGTATTCTACTCCATTACAAATACTTGACAATAGAGGTGTTTGAGTATAGATTCCCCATCATCATATCTAATTATACTTATATTAAGGATACTTAATTCATTGACTAAATTATCTGAGAATACAATTTACAATATTGCCTACAACATACTTGTTGCCGTAGACACACCTCCCGGGCACGCTAACATAGTTGCCCGTCACTTAACAGCTGCCAATCTCGCTGGACACGATTCTCACGGCATAATGTTAATGCCATACTACATACAGGAAATCCTAGCACACCGCATGGATCCCAAAGGCGAACCAGAAGTAATAAGGGATACTGTTAGCACCACAAGCATAAATGGGAATGGAACTTTTGGGCAAGTAGTTGCAGGATTTGCCACTGAGCTAGCTATTAAAAAAGCCAAAACAACGGGCATAAGTATATCAACTATGTCTAACCTAGGTCACACTGGAAGAAATGGAACATACCCAGAAATGGCAACCAAGGAAGGCATGGCGGCCATTATGTTCACAGGCCTAGATTCTGAGGAAACATCGGTTGTGGCACCTTTTGGAGGTCGTGAAGGAAGATTGGGAACAAATCCTATAACTATGGCATTCCCATATAAAGATGGTCATCCTATTCTGGCGGACTTTGCGACATCTATGGCGGCCGAGGGGAAAATAAGTGTCTTTAAAGACAAAGGAATGACTCTACCCGGTGAATGGATATTAAACAATCAAGGGAAACCAAGTAGAAATCCAACAGATTTATGGGACGGAGGTGCTATCCTACCAATGGGTGGCGTTGAAGGAGGACACAAGGGCTATGGACTGTCGTTCATGGTAGCTCTTATTGGTGGCATGTTAGCCGATGCCTCACATAAAAGCTCTATCCCAAAACTTTTTGATGGAGGATCAACAATCATAGTCATATCTATTGAATCTATGGCGGAAAAAAGTACGGTGGATGCTGATGTAAACGAACTAGTAGACTATGTAAAAGACACTCCTCTTATGGAAAATCACTCTGAAGTACTGTTACCTGGAGAAATTGAAATAAACAAACGTCTGGATAATTCTGCGAATGGAATATATATACCAGAAAAAACAATAAGCGAATTGACCGATCTGCTCAAGAAATTAGAGCTAGATGAATCTGTCATCTCCGAGTGTTAATGAACAATGATAGAAGAGTGCGGGTTTATCTAACAAACCACATAAGAAATACCCGTGACTGTGGCATTTTTGGACTTGACTGGCTAATGTGAATTAAGTATGATTATCCACCATGTCGGCAGATCCACTCTGCACACTCTCGTCCCAGATATGAGATTTTTGTTTGATGGAATGGTTTCTGCCACTAGCACTTTAACAACTGAATAGCAGAAGGAAACAAGACAATTTCAATTTCATAGAGTTTGATCCTGGCTCTGGTCTTACGCTTGCGGTGCGCCTATTGCATGCTAGTCGTACGGCTCCTCTTTGCTTCGGCTTTTTTGAGTTGTGTAGAACGGCTGAGTAACACGTAAGTAATCTGCCCTGAAGAGGGGGATATTCC